>CALCFP010000470.1 GCA_937900725.1 uncultured Bacteroidota bacterium
TATTGTTCGTCGAAGCCGATGATGTCGCCACCCGACTTCTTTACCAAATCGGCAACGATTGGATACGTGCCTGGCTTGCCTGTAGCCAAGATTGGAACTGATGTCTTTGGATTCTCGTAGCAAGGATAATCCTTTTCCCAACCTTCAGGGAACCCTGCTGCCTTTGCCTTCTGGTAGCCTTCAGCCATTGGCATACAGCCTGAAGGCTGAACCATAATGAAGCGTGGCAAGGTGTTGTCGTAGCCGAGGCCTTCAAGATCGGCACAACCCTTGGCTATTGCTATTGGGCCAGTACCGCCACTCAATGCCTGAATGTAAACCGAAGGCAACTTGCCCATTTGACGCAACCATTCGAACACCATTGTCTTCTTGCCCTCGACACGCATTGGGTCAGTGTTGCCGCCTGAAATCATTACGCCGTATTTGGCGGAATAGTCGGCAGCCACCTTTTTAGCCAAAGCATAATCGCCTTTTACACGGAACAGGCCTTGTCCGTAACTGTTTATTTCGGCTTCGTTAATTTTCAGTGTCTCTTCAGGAACAAACACACCAAGATTGATGCCTGCTTCGGCAAAATAGTGGGCAAATGCTGTCGCGATGTTACCAGTGCTGGCTACACAGTAATCCTTTACACCATTTTCCTTGAGCACGCTGGCAGTAACTGCACCTGCAACATCCTTGAATGTTCCCGTACCTTGGTTAAGGTCGTTGCGATATGCACGAACAACGATGTCGAGGTTGTAGTATTTCTTTGCGAACTTCTCCATAAACTCCCAACGATCGACAGGAATGGCGCCCTCGGTATGGCTGATTTCGTTCTTCTTGTCGTAAAGAGGAAGGAAATCAAAATAGTGCCAGACATTGTCGACGTGTTCCTTTGTCTCGATAAGTTTCTTGAGTTCCTTGTAGTCGCGATGGTAAACTACGTCAACGTATGTGCCACCGCAGTGTGGGCATTTCTGGTTATTGGCGAACCACTCCTTGAAACCTGGAATGTCGTTGCCGCACTTGCGGCAGTGCAAATGAAATTTTGTTTCCATATTATATGGTCAGTTATTGATTATTATTGTTATTACGTTTTTTGCATAGTGCCTTTATTTCGGCAGGTATGCGGTATTTAGGCACAATATTAAGAAAATGGTCGCACAATTCAGGGTTTGCGCTGAACGCTTTACGGAAATCCCTTACACAAGAATCGTTATCGCCTATCATCATAAGCAGAGCGGCACGTACATATAGTATTATGCTGTCGTCGGGAAGGCATTCCAAAGCATCGTTCATCTTGACTTCAGCCTCCTCAACCATATCGAGTGTCAGGTACGACAATGCGAGACACTCCCACGAACCTGCATCGAACTTGTTCAGTTCCACGTTTTTCTCGTATGCCTTTATTGCGTTTCCGTAGTCGTCGATAGAAGTGTACAATCGTCCCAGATGGAACCAAGCCACATCGTATTCATCATCAATGCCCACCACCTTCTTAAGGGTTTCTATGGCCTTGTCGTACTCGTTTCGGGCACTGAAAATCATTGCCTTGCCGAACCACGCATCGACGTAATCGTCAAATAGTTTCAAGATATTGTCAAAGCAGCGTTCGGCTTCATCCAACTGGTCAAGATGGAAGTAGCACTCGCCTATGTAACTTTGTGCCGATATGCTGTTTGGATATTCCTGCAGATACTCCTTGTAGCACTCGAGCCCTTTTTCGTAGTATCCCGCGTTGCAACAGGTGTTGCCTTTGTTGAAAATGGCATCGAAGAACGACGGATACAGCGCTATTGCGTAGTCGTAGGCTTCTATGGCTTTGTCAAATTCGCCTGCCTTGTTATAGGCTATGCCTATATTGTACCACGCATTTTCAGAGAATGGGTCAATGTCGATGGCCTTGTTATAGACATCAAGACATTTCTCAATCTCGCCTAGATTTTCATAGCAAACACCTATCTTGAATAGGAAATCGATATTGTCAGGGAACTCCTTTGTTGCTGTAATGTAAATATTTAGCGCAGGTTCAAACATTTGGGAGTTTTCGAGCATCTCGCCTATTCCCATAAAGATGTCTTCGCGCTCTTCAGGATCGACATCGAGGCTCAAGTCGAGTGCCTTCTGGAAACATTCGACAAATGCATCATCGTCGCCCGACAACTGAAGGAGCGCCGAAGCCTTTGTGAGGTAGAATTCGTAATTGTCTGACAATAATGGCTCTAATGGCAGAATGGCTTTCAACCCCTTTTTGGCCTTGCCCTGATGCACGTCAATCTGCGCACGCTTAAGCACCAGTTCGGGTGTGTTGCCGTGAACCTTGAGACCTGTCTCGCAAGCCTCAATGGCCTTGTTCTGCATATCGTTCTGCATATAGTAGTCCACAATCATAAGATACTCGTCAACGTCGAAATAGGTTGTAACTCCGTTTTTCTTCATTGCCTCGTAACGTCTGACGTTGGACGCCATTTCCTTGTCTTCGTATAAATCGCCTGGCTCTCGCATATTCAATATTTATGCAACTAAAGTATTACTAAAGAACGAGACAAATAAAAATCACACCTGTTCGCAATTAACACGTTAATAACAGCGTTTTATCTTGACTGTCAATGTATTGACTATGACATTAACAATTAATGCAAAAAAAAGGCGACTGCGAACAGGCACGCTTGTCGCTGGCTTGTTTGCAGTCGCATTTTTATTCGTCGCTTACAATTGGCAAACACTGTCTGCCATTGCTCAACTTATTCTTTTACTGTTATTTTCCCATATTGGGTATGGATTTTAATCTTCTTTGAGCCTGCAGGATTGCCGAACTCGCCTTTCATTGACTGGGAAGTTGTTGTGGACTCGAAATGGCTGTTGTTGAGTTTTGGGCAGTTGATGTCGCCAAATTTCGAAGACAAATCGACCGAATAGGCTGGCACGCCTGCAACTCCCAAATGAACATCGGCATAGCGTGTTGAAATGTCGGCATCGGAAAATTTAGGGGCCAAAGAGCCGACCGTCAGCGAGCCGTACGACAATTCGAGGTGAGCCAGCGTCTCCAACCTGCCAATATCGATGCGCGAGTAGCGTGACGACAGGTCAACCTTTTCCACATTCCTGACTTTGACATTGTCGTAACTCGATTCCACTGCAATCGACTTTATGCCGTCAACGGTGTAGTTTGAATACTTGCTCGACACCGCCAATGCCCTGCCTTTGTGAATGGCAATGTCGGAATAGGCCAGATTGATGCCGC
>CALCFP010000471.1 GCA_937900725.1 uncultured Bacteroidota bacterium
ATGCCCAATGAACTTTTTTGGTGATGTATATGTCGAAAATTACAGGTATGCCCAGTAGCCACCAAAGGCCACCATTCCAGATTATCCAAAGGATATATACGACAATCGCAATGCTGAACTTGACAATGTCTTTTTTAGTTGGTTTTTCCATTGCTTATTTATTTAGGATAGAGTCGAATACGTCTTTCATTGAGTAGATGCCTTTTTTGCCTGCCATAAATTCAGAGGCGATGACGGCGCCAAGTGCGAATCCTTTGCGGTTGAACGCTTCGTGGCGGATAGTTATCTCGTCGGCTTCCGAGCGGTAGAATATTTCGTGTGTGCCAGGCACTTCGCCAATGCGTTCCGAAGTGATTGGCAGTTCGTTAGGTGCGCAGTCGGCTGTTTTCACCCATTTGTCGAGGCGTGGATTTGCCTTCACAATGTCCTCGCCCAGCGTGATGGCCGTGCCACTTGGCGCATCTAGTTTGTGAATATGATGTATCTCGTTCATTCTCACTGAGTAATCTGAGAAGTTGCCCATCATTTCAGCGAGTTTGCGGTTTAGTTCGAAGAACAAGTTTACTCCCAGACTGAAGTTCGATGCATATAGGAATCCGCAGTTATGCTTTCTGCATTCATCTTCACCCATCGGGCGTTTGTCGAGCCAGCCAGTGGTGCCCGAAACGACAGGCACGCCAGCCTTGAAGCATTTCAGGTAGTCGTTGACTGCCGATTCAGGGAAAGTGAACTCTATGGCCACGTCGGCAGTCTTGAACTTCTCGCTGTCGAGGTCGTCCATATTGTCCTTGTCGATTGTTGCTACTATTTCGTGTCCTCTTTTTATTGCTATGGCCTCAATCTCGTGGCCCATTCTTCCGTAACCGATAATTGCAAGTTTCATTATTTAAGTTTTTGTTAGAAAATACGATTGTATTGAGTTGATATACCAACGCTCAAATTTAGTTTATTCCGCATTATTGCAAGCAAATAGATGTGAACAACTTTGTGTGTCGTAACGTGTTAGCAAACAGATATTTGCGCATTATTGTCAATTCCATATAACTTGCCACGGCTAATATTCATATGGTGTTTGCTTGATTTTGTATGTTTTTTTTCGAAAAAATGTGCAAAATCCAACCTACATGTTAACGTGTTAGCTTGTCATTTATTATGTTGCAGGTGTTGCATTCCAAACAATATAGTGCAAAAAAAAAGCCGTCCCCCAAGGAACGGCTTCCTATTATACCTTATTGAAAACGTATTATTTTACCGAATTAACAATGGCTTCGAAAGCCTTTGGTTGATTCATTGCAAGGTCTGCAAGGACTTTGCGGTTGATTTCAACATTGGCTTGTGCCAATTTGCCAATAAGTTCTGAATAAGACATACCATATTGGCGAGCGCCGGCATTGATACGTTGAATCCACAAAGCGCGGAATGAACGTTTTTTGTTGCGGCGGTCACGATATGCGTATTGTTGACCTTTTTCAAAGGTGTTCTTGGCTACTGTCCACACATTGGCACGGCCAAGGAAGTTACCTTTGGTTTGCTTTAGGATTTTCTTTCTTCTTGCTCTTGAAGCTACGTGATTTACTGAACGTGGCATAATTTCAATTTTTAGGAATGGTTAGCGGTCCTCCCATTAGGACGCTTCGACAGCTAATTCATTCGCGGTTAAACAATTAAATTTTTTTATCTCATTGCCAAGCAAAGCTTGATATTCTTAATGTCAGCTTTGTCAACGGTTGTGAAATAAGTAAGGTTACGCTTTTGCTTTGTTCCTTTTTTGGTAAGGATGTGGCTTTTGTAAGCGTGTTTTCTTTTGATTTTTCCGGTGCCTGTCAATACAAATCTTTTCTTTGCACCAGAATTGGTTTTCATTTTAGGCATAACTGTTCAATTTAAAACAAAACTTATTTTTTCTTTTTCGGTACAATAGTCATTATCATTCGCTTGCCTTCCAAGGTTGGCAGTTGTTCCACCTTTCCATAGTCCTCAAGCTCGTTTGCCAAACGCAACAAAATCAATTCTCCTTGATCTTTGAACACAATTGAGCGGCCTTTGAAGAATACGTAAACTTTCACTTTGGCGCCTTCTTCAAGAAACTTCATTGCATGATTCTTCTTGAAGTTAAAGTCGTGCTCATCGGTCTGTGGACCAAAACGGATAACCTTGATTACAACTTTTGAGGCATTCGCCTTCATTTCCTTTTGCTTCTTTTTTAAGGCATAAAGGAACTTGCTGTATTCAATCACCTTGCATACCGGAGGATCTGCATTTGGCGATATTTCAACCAAATCCAATCCTTGGTCTTCGGCAATTGCCAAGGCTTCCCTTATTGTGTAGATGCCTTGTTCTACGTTATCGCCAACCAGACGAACCTTCGGTACTCTGATTTCTTCGTTTATCCTATTAGAAGCTTTGTCATCTGACGCTGGCTTCCCTTGTGGTTTGTTGTCGATTATAGCTTGGTTCTCCTATAATTAATTAGACTTCATTGCTGCTTCAACTTCGTCGTTGACCAACTTGGCAAATTCTTCAAAGGTCATCGAACCTTTGTCGCCTTCGCCTTGCCTTCTGACAGAAATCGTGTTGGTTTCCATCTCTTTTTCGCCTACAACGAGCATGTAAGGTGTACGCTTTAACTCGTTGTCACGTATCTTTTTACCTATCTTCTCATTGCGGTCGTCAACGGCGGTGCGAATATCGTAATTTTCCAGAATATTGGAAACCTTTTGTGCAAAATCATTATATTTTTCGCTAATTGGCAGAATTACAGCCTGTTCTGGTGTTAGCCACAATGGGAATTTGCCACCAGTGTGCTCTATAAGCACTGCTACAAAGCGTTCCATTGAGCCAAATGGTGCGCGGTGAATCATCACTGGGCGATGTTTCTGATTGTCAGCACCCATATATTCAAGGTCGAAACGTTCAGGCAGGTTGTAATCGACCTGGATGGTTCCCAACTGCCAACGGCGGCCTATTGCGTCGCGTACCATGAAGTCGAGTTTCGGTCCGTAGAATGCTGCTTCGCCGTATTCTACAACTGCGTCAAGGTTTTTCTCCTTGCAGGCTTCTATGATTTCCTGTTCTGCTTTTGCCCAAAGTTCGTCGCTTCCAACGTATTTTTCGTGGTTGTTAGGGTCGCGGAGTGATATTTGAGCTTCAACCTTG
>CALCFP010000472.1 GCA_937900725.1 uncultured Bacteroidota bacterium
TACTATCTCTGCAACTATAAGTCTGACTTTTTTTGCAGAAAGATGTTTACTATTCATATCTTGGCAAACGCTATGACGATGTAAACGACCTGATCGATAAACTTTGTCCAAACGCATCAAATATGGACAAATTCAGAATCCGCACTCAATTGTCGGCACAAGGTAAGAACCTGGTTGCCCGCATCAGAGCAAACGCATTGTAATACCATTTCCTTTCGCTACAGATAAAGCCGAGCCATTCCGCTCGGCTTTTTTGTTGTGAACACCCCATTATTCATAACACTTTGCATTTGGCCGTTTGCGACAGCCTATAATGGATAAATTTGCTGAAAACAACATAGAATGAAATCAAAACTATTCACATATGGCGCGATTGCAACATTGCTGTTGTCGAGCCAAATAGCCACCTGGGCTACGGTAGCATAGCCATATCGGCTAGCGAACTGCAACCGGGAATGTACATCTACACCCTCGCAGTTGACGGGCAAAATGCTGATTCTAAACGAATGATTATCACGGAGGAATAAACATTATGAAAATTAGAAGAATAACATTGTTGGCAAGTCTGTTGGTTATGGCTTGCAATGCTTTTTCACAAACTGATAGTACAGAAAGATACAAACTTCAGTATTTTTTGCCTGATTCTGGAACAGTGTATTATTCGTGTATGAACGAGTGGGCAATAGGTGGCGACACACTTATTGGCGGAAAGCGAATGAAAAAGGTTTATTTGGGAGACTCGTATTATTGCGCTGTGCGCGAAGATACTTCTACTGCCAAATATTATGCGGTATACGAATACTCAAAAGAAGAGACACTTCTTATTGATTTCTCAGTGGAAGCAGGTGATTTTATTACTGATTCAGTCATTGAGAATATTCCGCCTGAAAATCTTGTCGGATGGTTTCCTCAAGCTATTGATGATGTTTTTTGACAGGTTTGGGCGGAAAAATGTACAGGTAGAGCATATTCATTCTATAATAACATGGGTGGAAGGAATTGGCTGTAAAAATGATATGGTATTTGATCCTAAATATGGAGTGGCAGATCATTGGGGAGATAATTTGCTTCAAGTAAAGTCAAATGATAGTGTCATCTATGAGCATGAATTATATGGAATGCAAGACTTGTGCACTACTGATATAATCAATATGCCAGTAGGCATAAATATCTATCCTAATCCTGCAAGTTCATATTTGATAGTTGATTTAGAACAAATAGATTGTCTTTCGTATGAAATAATAACGCCGGTCGGAGTGGTTTGCCAATCATCAGAATTGAGTAATACCATAGACATCAGCGATGTGCCATCTGGCATTAATCATTTAATTGTTAGAAATGGGGATGGTGACATTCTATACTTCAGCAAGTTTATTAAAAAGTAGACATATACTAGCCAATCTTGTCGTAAAGCCAGGTTGCACGTTGATACTTGACGCAGAGTCGGAAGTATTGTTTGATAAGAATGTCGATGTCCAAATAGGTGGCAGTATTGAAACTGTCGGTAAATATTGAAATTACTATGACCAAATCATAATGCCAAAAGCCGAGCCATTCCGCTCGGCTTTTTTGTTGTGAACACCCTGCTATTCATAACACTTTCAAATAGGCCGTTTGCGACAGACTATAATGGATAAATTTGCTGAAAACAACATAGAATGAAATCAAAACTATTCATATTTGGCACGATTGCAACATTGCTGTTGTCGTGCCAAACAATTTCGGCACAAAAACGCAAGGCAATCCCTTCCGACAAGCCACAACTCATTATCGGCATTGTGGTTGAAGGTATGCGGTACGATTATATCTACCGTTACTGGGACAATTTCAGCGAGGGCGGGTTCCGCCGCCTGATTGAGGAAGGAACAGTCTGCCGAAACGCAAACTACAACTATATGCTTACGCAAACGGCACCTGGCTACGTTACCATAGCAACTGGTTGCGAGCCCATTGTTCACGGCGTTGTCAGCGACGACTGGTACGTGCAGTTGCAGGAGCAGAACGTGAATGCAGTGTTCGATGCCAAGGAAAAATCGGTTGGCGCCGATGTCGTCTCGGTCCTTGTCGCCAATGGAAAGAATGGTACGGTCGGCATTGGCTATTCGCTGGAGGATAC
>CALCFP010000473.1 GCA_937900725.1 uncultured Bacteroidota bacterium
TGGAATAGGCAGAAGGATTTTTTTTGCTTTGAAATGAAATTTGTAGCAAAAAACTTTGTGCGCTTTTTTTTGTTACTTCTGGTCTATTTGGCAATTTCGTTCTGCCCAATCATAAGCGTCAGGTGCCCGTTGTTGTAGTAGGCGCCCATTGAGGCTTTGCCGTTTATCAACATCAGTACGCCTTCCATTTCGCCATTGTCTTTGAATACAACCCACGGCCCAAATTCCTTGTCGTTGATGAATTGTCCGTATTTGTGCACATTCCCGTTGGGGTGGAAGAAGATCCATTGTCCGTTTGATAGTCCGTTGTGATAGGCGCCTGCTTGTTTCTTATTGCCGTTTTGGTAGAATATGGTCCAATATCCTTCAAAAAGTCCGTTCTTGAAATCGCCTTCCGAAAATACATTCCCGTCAGGATAGAACGACTGCCAATGCCCAATACGTTTGCCGTTGGCATATTGTCCTGTTTCTGCCACGTTCCCGTTGGTGAAGAATTCCGTGTAGATGCCTTCGCATTTGTTGTCAACGAAGCGAGTCTTGCTTTTTATTGCGTTGTTGCCGTAATATTCAATCATATAGCCATTCAGCATCCCGTTTGCATATTGGCTTTTGCGCAGGGTGTCGCCGTTTTGCGTAAAGGCAATTAGCGTGCCTGCAAATCCGGCGCTGTCTTTTGTTCCAAGATAGTTCAGTTGACCTTCCTTGTAATAATGTCGGTATTCGCCATTTGGTTGTCCGTCAACATATTGCTGTTCTTGCATTATGTTGCCGTTTTCGTAGTATTTCGTGTGTTTGCCGTTCAGTTGGCCATTCTTGTAGGTGCTTTTTTCGTTGATTTTCCCACTGTCGTCAAATTGCTCGAATGTGCCTTCTAGTCTGTCGTTTTCGAAAGAGCCCCGTTGGATTAGCGTGCCGTTTTCGGAGTAGAAAAGGTATTGCCCGTGTTTCTTTCCTTCGGCGTATTCTTGCACCATTTTTTTCGAGCCGTCAGCGTAGAACGTTTCGAATTTGCCGTCAGGCATATTGTTTCTGAAAGAGCCTTTTTGGATTGTTATTCCGTTGCTTGTGAATGTGTAAGCCCCGTTTTTGGTTGTGTCGTCATCCGCAACAGTCGCTTCGTATTTTGCTGTGCCATTAGCATTTGTTTCTGTAATGGTTACAATTGTCTGCGCTTTTGCCGTAAGGCAAAGCATTGTGGCAACGAAGGGCAGAACCCGAATCATTCAACAGTTATTACAATTTGCGTACCTTCAAGATTGGTCTTGCTTCCGTAGTCGAGAATTGCGGCAAGCGAGTAGGTGCCTTTTGGCAATTTGCCGTTAGGCAGATATAATTCAATTTTTCGTGAACTCTTTGGGTACATTGTGAACGAAGTAGGGGCAAACTCATATTCTTCGCCATTGTTTATTTCAGTGGCAATCATCGACACCTTGCAGTCGGTTATCACGTCGCTCATGTTGTTGACAATCGCGCTGAACGAGCGGATGCTGTCGCCTTTTACGGTTGTTTCGCTCATGTTGGATATGGTGGCCTTGAAGTTCTTGTTGCTACCAGGTGTTTGGTAAACGTTTATGGCAATTCTTGCCGAAATTGCCATGCCTGCCGATACGTTCTTGTCGGCAGTGAACGAAGTCTGTTCCTGTGCTGTGCGTGCGAATATCACGCCCCATTTTGATGCGTAGTCGTCGGCAGGCTGTTGCATTGTTATTGATATCTGCTTTTCTTCCTGTGGTGCAAGTTCAAAGAACGAAGGCGCAATGCTGATCCAATCGGCGATGCTGTTTTTCAAGCTGCCGGCTTCAACATATTTTCCTTGGCCCTTGTTGTCGACAGCATAGTCGCTGATATTTAGTATGAATGTTTCCGTCTTGCCGGAATGGTTCTTGACTGACAGAAATTTCGTTTGTGATTCACCTGGTTCTGCATTGAAATTGAATGTCAATGGTGAAACCTCAAAATCTTGTGCATTGGTTAGCAATGTGCAAAGCAATGCATACAGAATGGTGGAAAGTCTTTTCATATTCAGTATGATAATTTATTTTTTATTGACTAAATCATTAATTCATTTTGCCAAAATGAACTGCAAATTTAGAATAATTTTTGTCGATTTGTGGTTGAGTTGCATTTATTTATATAAATATACGGACGTTTTAAAAGTAAAAGTTACTTTTGCTATATTTGTACTGAATTAATCGATAGTTATGGTATTTAATGAATATACAAACCAAGAACGGCATTTGGTCTCAATTGACTGCGCCATATTTGGTTATCACGAAGGAGAACTGAAACTTCTGCTTTTTCAGCGTGAAAAGGAGCCGGAGATAGGACATTGGTCGCTTATCGGTGGTTGGGTAAATGCGGATGAGTCGGCTGAAGATGCTGCTTCCAGAGTATTGCGGCGAATTACAGGTTTGCATGACATTTACATGGAACAGGTGTCCACTTTTTCTAATCCCAATCGTGACCCAGGCGGACGTGTCATCAGCATCGTATTCTACGCGTTGATAGTCGTCGATGATGAGCGGATGAAACTATCTTCGGAGTTTGGCGCAAAGTGGTGGCCAGTACGCGAATTGCCGACTCTTATTTTCGATCATCAGCAAATGCTTGAACAATCACTCGAGAAACTTCGCCAGAAGGCTAATTATCATTTGGTTGGGCGTGAATTGCTGCCTGAGATTTTCACAATAACTCAGTTGAGAAGTCTGTACAATTCTATATTTTTCAAGGATTTCGATCCGGGAAATTTCCGTAAAAAGGTTTTGTCTTTCGGTATTCTCGATAAGTTGGACAAGAAGGATAACAGTGAGTCGAAAAAGGGAGCCTTTTATTATAAGTTTAAGGAATCTTAAAGTCTTCAAGTTAAATCATTTACGTTTGAATAATATCAATATGTTTATCCTACAATCTAATATTAGCCAGAAATTTACTGAACTATTTGGCACTGAGCCGCTTGTCTATTGTGCTCCAGGGCGCGTGAACCTTATTGGCGAGCATACCGACTACAACGAGGGCTTTGTGTTGCCTGCCGCTGTCGACAAGATGATTGTGTTTGCAGTCAAGCCGAATAATGTCGGCAAGTTCCGTTTTTTTGCCTACGACCTGAACGAATCGTTTGAAACTCCGGTCGGGCAAATAGAGAAGAGCAAAACCTTATGGGCCAATTATTTGTTGGGAGTCGTTGCCCAGTTTGTCAAAAATGGGAAAACCGTCAATGGATTCGATTGCGTAGTTGGAGGCAATGTGCCACTTGGCGCAGGAATGTCGTCGTCCGCCGCTATTGAAGTGGGAATGGCATTCGCAATCAACGACATGTTCAGACTTGGCTGTTCAAGGTTGACAATGACAAAGTTCGCCCAAATGGCCGAACACGAGTATGCGGGCGTCAATTGTGGCATTATGGATCAATTCGCATCGATGCACGGAAAGGAAAACCACGTTATCAAACTCGATTGCCGTAGCCTTGAGTTCGAATATTTCCCATTGAATATGGACAACCATATGCTTGTGCTTGTCAATACGGGGGTGAAGCATAGTCTCGCATCGTCGGAATACAATAAGCGCAGGGCTGAATGCGAGTGTGGTGTTAGCCTTTTGCAGAAATATTACTCAAATGTCAAATCGTTGCGCGACGTTACTTTGGATATGCTCGAGGCCCACAAGGGTGAGTTCGACGAAGTGGTGTTTAAGCGCTGCTCATATATTGTCGAGGAGAATATCCGCCTTTCAGACGCTTGCAAGGCCTTGTCAAATGGCGATTTTGTCACATTCGGCTTGAATATGTACGGCTCGCACTATGGCTTGCGCGACAAGTATCAAGTCAGTTGCGCTGAACTTGACCAGTTGGTTGAAATTGCGAAGACGGTACCTGGAGTCCTCGGTTCCCGTATGATGGGCGGTGGTTTTGGCGGATGCACAATCACAATGATTGAAAAATCCAAAGTTGCCGATTTTGAAAGTGCCATAAAGAAAGAATATAAGACGCCAAATGGCGGCGCACCCGAAATTTACGAAGTCGTTATAGGTGGCGGTGCTCGCCGATTGAAGTGATTTCGGCCCGTTATGTCGTCGAAATAGATTATAATTGCAGTTGCAAAATAGATTGATATGAAAGAAAAGATATTGGTTACAGGTGGAACGGGCTACATAGGCTCACACACTGTTTGCGAGTTGATTGAGCAAGGTTATCAGGTGGTTATCGTCGATAACCTTTCAAATTCGGAGCGCATTGTTGTTGACAGAATTGAGAAGATAACTGGTGTCCGTCCTGCATTTTATGAATTTGACTTGAAGAATGCTGAAAAAGTGGATGAACTCTTTGATAAAGAGAAAAATATAAAAGGTGTTATCCATTTCGCCGCATCAAAGGCAGTCGGCGAATCGGTGCAACTCCCGTTGATGTACTATCGCAACAATCTCATGTCGTTGATAAACATTTTGGACTCAATGTCGCGTCACGGCGTGCAAAATATCGTTTTCTCGTCATCCTGCACCGTTTACGGACAGCCAGACAAGTTGCCTGTAGACGAAACGGCACCTATCAAGCCTGCCGAATCGCCTTACGGTTACACTAAACAGGTGTGCGAGAATATCTTGCGCGATACCATAAAGGCTGAAGCAGGCAAGATTCACGGCATAGCCTTGCGCTATTTCAATCCAATCGGCGCACATCCTTCGGGGGTGATTGGTGAGTTGCCACGCGGAGTTCCAAACAACCTTATGCCATACATTACCCAGACAGGATACGGCATTCGTCAGCAGTTGAGCGTGTTCGGCGATGACTACAACACTCCTGATGGCAGTTGCATTCGCGATTACATTCACGTTGTTGATTTGGCAAAGGCTCACATTGTCGCTGTCAATCGTATGATTGGAGGTAAGAATAAGTCTGATTTCGAGATTTTTAACATAGGTACCGGCAACGGATATTCTGTGCTTGAGGTCATCAAGTCATTTGAGAAGGTCTCGGGCGTGAAACTCAATTACAAGAACGCGTTGCAGACTTCGCTGATGAGTGCGAG
>CALCFP010000474.1 GCA_937900725.1 uncultured Bacteroidota bacterium
GTCTGCTGACGCATTCGGTGTTTTGCCTCCAGTTTCAATCTTGACTCCAGAGCAGACTCAGTACTACTTCTTGAGCGGCTTTACTGCTAAATTGGCTGGTACAGAACGTGGCATCACCGAGCCTACTCCTACTTTCTCAGCTTGCTTTGGACAGGCATTCTTGGAATTGCACCCAACAAAATATGCTGAAGAGTTGGTTAAGAAGATGAAGATGTCTGGCGCTAAGGCATACTTGGTTAACACTGGTTGGAATGGTACAGGAAAACGTATCTCAATTCCTGACACACGTGGTATCATCGACGCTATCCTTGACGGTTCAATCCTGAAAGCACAAACCAAGATGATCCCAATGTTCAACTTTGAGGTTCCAACTTCTCTTCCAAATGTCACCCCTGCCATCCTTGACCCACGCGACACTTATGCTAACGCATCAGAGTGGGAAGTTAAGGCAAAAGACTTGGCTAGCCGTTTCATCAAGAACTTTGATAAGTACACTGGTAACGAAGCTGGCAAGGCATTGGTTGCTGCTGGTCCAAAATTGTAATCTATTTTTACAATATAGCGATGAAGGGCTCTCATTTGAGAGCCCTTTTTTTGTATTATAGCCACACAAAAGCAAAGCAAAATGACAAATCGGCCCGAATTGAACAACTTATTGGACGGTAACACTTTCCGTAGCTACTACTATCTGAAAGAAGAGCTTGTGAACTTTTGCAAGGCAAACAATCTGCCTGCTTCAGGCGGAAAGATAGAGTTGACCGAAAGAATCGCCTGTTTTCTCGATACAGGAAAGGTGAAGTGCGCTTCTGCAAAGAGAAAGCCAACCGTTGCCGTTGGCGAGATTACGGGAACGACTATCATTGAAAAGGACATTGTCTGTTCGGAAAAGCACAGAGCCTTTTTCCTGCAGAGAATAGGCAAAGGCTTCTCGTTCAACGTGCTGTTCCAAAAATGGCTGAAGGCCAACTCTGGCAAGACATATAACGATGCCATAGAAGCCTATTACCGAATAATGGAAGAAAAGAAAACGGGCAAAACCACCATCGACCGTCAGTTTGAATACAACACATATATCAGGGATTTTTTCGAGGACAATAAAGGCAAGAGCCTTGATGATGCCATTGCTTGCTGGAAATATAAGAAGGGGCTCAAAGGGCACAACCGTTATGAAAAGTCGGATTTGATTGCTTTTGAATGACAAGCCCCTTTCCTATCAGATTTTCATTGCAAACTATCTACTATGCGACGCTGTCGGAAAAATGATGAAGTGGAAAACAATAATTTATTAAAGTAAGACATAAGTTTCGCCGATAGTACCTGCACAACTTACGATAATATCAGAGCAGATAATAAAACAATATATTTACGGAATTATTTAGAAAGAGCCAATAAGATGAAAAACTATTGATTTATAACATTAAGGCAATATTTTGCCTTGCTTTATGCGACAAAACCACGTATATGAAACATTTATTGCTAATCATATCCACCTGCCTTCTTTTGGCAAGTTGCGCACGACAAGAAAAACTGCAAACCGGCGACTTGATTTTTGTAGGTCTGGATTTGGAAACGATGACTGCCGAAAGCGATAACCTGACATACATTCACACAGCCATAGCCGAAGTGACCCCAACCGATACATTCATCATTGATGCCACAATCAAGAATAACGTAACCCGATACCCTATTGCCGAATTCCTTTCAGACTTCACCCTCGACAATGGCACATATCCTAAATTTGTGGTTATGAGGATGAAAGACGACAGCCACGTTGCCGAATTTGTCGAAAACGCGAAACGGTTTGTCGGGCTGAAGTACAATTCGTCGTTTATGCCAACCGATACGGCAAAATATTGCACCGAACTGATTCGCGACAGTTACGTCGTTGACGGCAAGCCATTGTTCGACGAATCGCCTATCGACTTCACCGATGCCAACGGAAACATTCCACATTATTGGGTTTGGCTGTTCGACCTGATTAAGGTTGACATTCCTCAAGGCGTAATGGGGACAATGCCTGGCACAATGATAAAAAGCACATTACTTACAGAAAAACAAATAGATATAACAAAATAAGGTAATCGGGCACAGACAAAATTCAAATTGCATCAAAATTAACCTCGGAAAACATAGTCTTTTGGCGTGTTTTTTGCTTACTTGCGCACACTAAAACTAAAAACTAAATATTATGACTGGTTATATTACATATAGCTTGCTATGCCTTGCAGCTTACCTGATTGGATCGATTCCTTCTGCTGTTTGGATTGGCAAGATATTTTACGGAATTGACGTGCGCGAACACGGAAGCGGCAATGCAGGAACTACAAACACCATACGTGTGCTTGGCGCCAAACCAGGAATAATCGTTTTTGTTATTGATGCCCTAAAAGGATTCGCAGCTGTCAGTCTTGCACATTTTTTGTTTGATGCAGGCTCCGCTCCTTTTGTCAATCTTCAGATTTTGCTTGGCATTTGTGCGGTTCTTGGGCACATTTTCCCGATTTATGCACATTTTAAAGGTGGCAAAGGCGTGGCAACGATGCTTGGAATCATTATTGCCATTCATCCGCTTGCTGCGCTCATCTGCTTTGCAGTATTTGCAGTTGTGCTGTCGATAAGCAAATACGTTTCGCTTGGCTCAATGATAGCAGGCATCACCTTTCCTATACTCATCATTGCCGTTTTTCAGATTCACATCATCTCTTTGATGATATTTTCGGTTGCCGTGAGCCTTTTGCTCATTGTAACGCACAAGAAGAACATCAAACGGCTGTTGAATCACGAAGAGAACGTTTTTTCGTTCAAAAAGAAATAACTGCCACTCGGAAGTCTGACTGTACAAACGGAACTGAATTTATGGAACTTTGTGGCTGTCAGTGGTGTGACTTGTTCCACTGAAAGCAAAAAGGATACACCGGAAATGATTTTGGCTATACAAATTCCAGAATAATTGGTTGTCACCCAAATGGCATAAAAAAACCACAGATGATTCATTTCACCTGTGGTTTTGTCTAAATAATCAATAATTAATGTTATTCATCCAACAAACTATTGTACTCAGAAATAACCTCGTCCTTTGTCTCGGGTAGGTATTTTTTTGATACAGTGCAAGTAATAGTTTTACCGTTCAAAACAAACGATGAGTAATAATCATCATCACCCTCATCTTCATTAAATTCATCATAAGCTAATTTAGCATTGCTTGAAGAATTAAACTCGATAGATTCTGTCATTCCAGTTATTGTACCCTCTTTGTCATAACTATAGACATAATCATATATATACCAGTCACTTCCTTGTTGATATTTCTCACTATAAGAGATAGTAGATCCGTCATCTTTCAACTCACTGATAGAATATGTTATACCGAATTCTTCGTACTCTTTCACCCACTTGTGAGAATTGTCATCATCGTCATCCTTGTCACATGAAGTGAATGTGGTTGCAAACATTGCGGCAATAGTCATCATTGCCAAAAATTTTATCTTTTTCATAATAAAATTTTTAAATGTTAACTACATCAAAAATAACCAATTATATAGCAGAATCAATTTAATTATCAGAATAATCATAGAAGTTAATCATTACTTCATTCATCACAACATAATAATACCCACCATTGTCAAGGTCTTTTTTGAATGATGTACGGGAAGAATTCGGCATTTCAACAAAGCCAGCAGCCTCAAGTTGTTGTGCGTATTTTTCAAGATATTCTGCAGAGAAACCACCTTGAAGTACCATTGAATTATAACCTACAACATATTTCGAGAAAGTACCAGATGCTGCAGGGAAATTCTTTAGCCAATCTGCTTCCTTTAAGACATCATCCCATACAACATTGACAGGACCCTGATTTTCCAGATTTTCCTGATAGTCTTTAAGTGCTTCCTGATATTCTTCATCGTTATTGAATTTTTGTGCAAGAAGCACTACCATTCCCCCTGAATATTGGAACGAATATTGATAACCGTCTGCCACTTTGTATGCCAAAAAATAATCGTTTCCCAAACTGGATACCAAAAATTTGTTGTCAGCAAGTTTTTGTAAATAAGAGTTAATCACTGCTTCTTGCATTTCGTATTGAAACGTCACATAATCAGCATCAGATACATTTTCATACGCTGTATTAAGTAGTACTGAACCATCAGTGAACGTACCTTCAAGTTCAGCATAAGCTGACATGAATTTTGCTTCT
>CALCFP010000475.1 GCA_937900725.1 uncultured Bacteroidota bacterium
CGGACAATAAGCAAGACCTTCAATCGATAGCCATCGGGCCACCGACCAATGTCTTTTGACTTATGCCTTTTGTCTTATACGCTTGTCATTCATTCTTCTGAATCAGTACAACGGCATAGGCCGACATACCTTCCTCGCGTCCCTCAAAACCGAGTTTTTCGGTTGTAGTCGCCTTGATTGAGATGTCATCAATGTCAATCCCGCACACCCCCGCCAGACAAGCCTGCATTTTAGGTATAAATTCCTTCACCTTTGGCCGTTGAAGGCAAATAGTGGAATCGATATTGTTGATGGAATAGCCCTTGCCGGCAATTATGTCGATGGTCTTTTTCAGTATTATCTTGCTGTCGATATTTTCATACGTGGCCGATGTATCGGGAAAATGGTAGCCGATATCGCGCATATTGGCGGCACCCAAAAGTGCATCACAAATTGCATGAATCAGCGTATCGCCATCTGAATGGCCCAACGGGCCTTTCGTGTGTGGAATCTCCATTCCGCCGACAACCATTTTGCGGCCTTCCGTCAATTGGTGTACATCAAAGCCAAAACCGACACGTATTTTCATATTCAAGTATTAAAAAAGGGACCACGAAAAAACATCATAGTCCCTTCATCATTTTATTGCGAAAATTAATTAGCCTCGTCCAAATTGATTGTCAGAGAAAAACGCCAAGTGTTCTTCAGCGGACTGTTTGAGAAGTTGCCCGAAGGGATCAAATATGAAAAATCCAAACCCAACATTCTCATTTTCAAGCCAACACCTGCAGTAAAATATTTACGGTTACCTTTTTTTGCATTTTCATGGAAATAACCGAGACGGGCGGCAAACTGGTTGTTATACCAATATTCAGCACCAATTGAAGTTGTTATTTCCTGCATTTCTTCCTTGAATCCATCTGGTGCGTCACCAAATGATTGGAACACACCTTGAATGATACCTACCTCATCGTCCTTGCCAGCCAAAATCACACGGTCACCTTGTGCATCCACAGAATCCTGATAATAGATTGGGGGCGTAGGAACCAACAGTTTGTTGAAATCAACAGTTGCTGTAACCTTGTTGTAACGGTCAAGATTTATGGTAAACGCGCCGCCAATGCCAAGATTGGTCGGGATAAAGTTTTTAGTTTCAGCGGTATAGCCCAACTTTGCACCCAAATTACTGATACTGAAGCCTGCAGACCAATCGCAATCATAATCTGCAACCTTAACTTTATCGTTATAATAGCCGTTGATATCGACAGCGAAAGACTTTCCACTATTGACTTGTTCCTGATCTTGTCCACCTTGACCTCCAGTCAAGTTCGAATATATGAAACGCCCAGCCAAGCCAAGTGAAAAGTTGTCTGACAACTTACGGTTGTAGGACAAGTCGAATGCTAACTCGTGAGGTGAGAAACTACCCATTGGGTTGCCATTATTGTCGGTAAAATTAACATTACCCATTGTAAAATAACGCAGACTCACGCCGACGGCTTGCATCTTGTCCAAACGATAATAACCCGACACATATGCCAAATTCATATCGCTGATCAACTGGCGCAGCCATGGAACATAAGTGGCCGACAAGCCATATGGGGCTTCGACAAATGCCAACTTAGACGAGTTCCAAATCTGTGCGTATGCATCTGGTGACAAGGCTATTCCCGCATCGCCCATTGCACCTGAACGGGAATCTGGAGCTATGCGCAAGAATGGCACGGCTGTATTGATTGCATTGACTTTATCGTCCTGACCTAATGTCTGGTTATAGTTTTGTGCGTTAGTGCCAAATGAGCAAAACACTGCCATAATTGGCAAAAAATAATGTAGTCTTTTCATAATAAATAATTCACGTTGCAAATATAGAAACTAATTTTAGTTGGAATTATTGTCTTGACAATATCATTTTGCCCGACTTAAAGTTTTTTCCACTCTTGGCATTAATTTCCACTGTATAAATATAAATTCCGCAATCCAACAATTGTCCGTGATGTTGACAATTCCAATGTATTGGGGACGTGTCTCCCGATTCTCGCTTGTCCGTAAGGATGGCGACGGTACGTCCAGACAAATCACTTACAGTAATGGTAACGTCGATGTTTTCATTTGTCACATTGTGGTTCACTACAAAATACGTATCCGAATTGGCAGGATTTGGATAATTGTACACACTGCCTATAGCCACCGAACTTTCGTCTTTAACAATGAAGGTGATTTCCTTTTCCGAAGGATTATTGTAAATGTCCCAAGCCTTAAACGTCAAAGTATGCTCACCTTCGTCCAAATCATCAAAGCGAAACCGCACCTCACCCGAGTTGTACTGATCGACATATCCCTCATAATAATCGTTAAGAATCATCGTTGTACGCTGGTCATAGTCAAGGACAGCAGTAACATTGTGACCAATTCCATTACCAGTAGTGTTAATGCCAGATTGGTCGAATAGTTTTGCTATCAAGACTGGATTATTGCCGACAACCGAGCCATCAACAAAGAACGTATCAGTGACAAACAACTTGATTTCCGGGCCATCAACATCCAACATCGAAGCATTTAGAGGTGTCCCTCCTATGACAATTTCGGTGGAACAACCCGATATTTCCGCTTGTCCAACAGTGGCATAAAGGCTTATCTTTCCTTTGCCGAATGAATAATTGATGTCCTTCGGCATAATGAAACTGAAATCGAACTTGCCATCAACAATTGATGCCTTGCCTTGATACAAGACACTATTTTGCTCTTCAAAACCGATTACCGGCGAATCAGAATCATTGCCACGCGTGTAAGCAGTCACTGGCTTGTCAAATACAGTCACATAGAGCAAACCATTGTCGGCAATCGGCCTACCGTCGTTGTCAAAGGCATATCCTACAATATTTACGGTATCAACCGCTTTGATAGTATCGGGCGCGACACTACCATCAACAGGCCGGCCGTTAACTTTTTCAACTTTTATGTTATTATTATAAGGATGAATCAGACGCAATGCAGGGTCGCCAAGCAACACAAAACTACGTTTGTTTGCATTGTCTACCGGAAGTGTCGCATTTTTCGCATTCATGACCAAGTCGCCAAGACGCAAATGTTCTTTAGTTCCCTGAACATACAAGTTTCGGCAGAGTTCGTAGTTTTGATTGTCATACACCACCCTTGTCGTAGTAAAAACCGCAATAGCACCGCCAATAGTGTTCTTGTTGTTTGCCTTCAAGAAACATTCACCAAAAGACACAACTGAATGGTCATCAAATTGCCCTGCCTCACAACTTGCCGTAATTACAAACGGAAGCCGTCCGGCATTATCGATGTTTTTGACATCATTTGAAAGGAATATTGATTCATGTGCAATCTTTGAAGGATTGCTGTGACCGATATACTGCATTATGGCAGACCCCACAGCAAACTGTTTATTTATATCTTCAGTCACTTCTGGATATCTTGCTCCCGACGAGCCTGAGACTTGCTCATAAGCGTCAAGGTAAATCTTGTTCACATTATACTCCGGCGACACCGACTTTATTGTCTTTGACAGATTTTCCGCGTCATAAACGAACGAGCCACCTTCTTCATCATCAGCGATAAATGTTATTACGTTCCGCCAACTGCCAGGCTCCTGACTGAACAAATAACGACTAATCTTGTCAACCATCAACTGTGCCTCATCAGTAGTTGATGCAGGCAAACGGCCTACGCCGACATCGAGAGTACCAGACATTTCACCTTCACCTTCGTCAAGCATGGCGAAGAAATCATCGCACACATAACTACTCGACTTCGACTCTGACGAGAGAGACTGATATGTGAGGATGAAATTACTGTTGGAATTAAGGATATTCTTGTTATCGTAAGTGCCATCACCGAAAAGGAGCAAATACTTGAAATCATCGCCCCTATCATAAAACATTTTGGCACAATTCCTTATTGCCGACACATCAGGTGTTCCACCTGAAAATTCATTGAAAATCTGCTGTTGCGTCAAAACCAACACATTGAATCCATCAACACTACGATGCATATCTGCCAACTCTTCAGCCTGACTCAAAAAGTCGGGATAAGATACTATCAACATATCAGGTGTCGGCGAGCCATGAATATTTTGGTTTTCAACCAAACCCAAATCTTTGCCAGATATAATAGGCGAACGCAGATTTCCTGATTCAAATGCCACGAACTCACGTAATATCCCGTCGGCACTTGAAACAAAACTCGAAACCGAACCATTTTTTTCAATGTTCATCAACTTTGGACTAGTAGGCACAGTTACATCAAGCACCAGCGGCGACCTTCCGCCATTTTTGATGTTGTATTTCACATAAGGTTCATTCTTTGACCGTAAATCACGAAAACACAATTGGTTTTTACCGTTATAAACCAATGATGCGCGTGCATTGACACATATTTTATCCATATATCCCTCACACAATGTGCTTGGACTGAAGAATCCGTATCCAATATACATTCTCGATGACTTTGCATAGAAACCAAACAGCGCCGTGCAAAATTCGCCATACACATAAGAGTCGAATGGCTTGGAAACTGGCGCAGATGCCACTTGACGGCCTTGATATGTATATTTAAAATATGTAGAGTTAACGCCTGTTCCTTTATGCCCTGCCGATGATGCAAACACCCTGACTTCTTCATTTTTATCAATATTCGGGATATAGAACAATGCAGAATCCATTCTATTGGTATTCAATCTGGAATCATACCATCTACGTCCCGACAGGACCAAATTGCACTTGTCGTTTTCCATATATCCGTAACAATCGTACGAATCGACGACAACATTTGCCGGCAATTTTTCAGGCTTGGCAGTTTCCATTGGAAGTGCGCTTCCAAAATCAGAAGTCAGGAACAGATAGGTATAGTCGGAATAGCAGTGCTTTTCGTGAATGAGCATCGCCTTTTTATCATCATACTTTAACACTGTAGGGCCCTCGACATAAAACATCATATAGTCGCCACTCCCGAAAACACCGTCAGAACCACTTTCCATTATCACCGGAATCTCGTTCAAGTCGTCAAAAACGTCATTTGAACAATAGTACGGCAATTGTCGGCCTCCATAACTGAACACCCTCGTGTTCTTTGGTTCTTGAAGACCTATCCTCTTCAAGTCATCATAAGTCAATTTATACACCCCCGAAGTATCAACCTTGATTTTGTACCACTTGCCAGAACTCAACATTGAGTTTTTACGGTCATGGCTATTGGACATCCGGCGCACAGGCATCTTTTTCTCATCAATTTCAAATTGATATTCAGACAAAACCAAAATATCGCCATCGTCATTTTTCACAAATGGCGAAAAACTTAACTGCAATGACTTGTTCTTGCGAGTGGTTACAACCTTGGAATCAACAGACAAAACGGTATCTAGCGCTGACCATTGACACAGATTTCTTTCTGATTCCGACAATTGGCGGAACTTGCAATTTCCGACCTTGACCGTCACATTTCCGCCATTGCCGTCTATTGGCACCATTAAATTATATAATAAAGGTGCACGCATGACTTCATTATAATCCGACCAGCAACTATGCAAATCAACAGTTGACAATGAGCCAGAAACAAAAACCTGTGCATTTACGACAAGAACCCAAAAGATCAATAAAACCGAAGGTATCACCTTAACCATAAAACCTTATTTTCGAAGCGTTAAAAATATAATTTCTTTTTTTTCGTTTCACAATAAGCAAACTTCGGATTGACTATTTTTATTGCCTCAATTTATGCGGAAACAGATGTTCGGCAAAAATATCATTACGCTAGTGACAATAATGCATCTGCCATTAATGATGATAGCGCAAGATAGTCCTATCAGCCAATGGTGTAACAATGTGCTTACAAGCAATCCATCAATGGCGGGTTCGGCAGACAAACTGCGTATGAACGCATTTTATCGCAATCAATGGGCAAAAGCCGATGCCGGGTTCAACTACTACGGATTTACCGTAGATATGCCAGTCGCCAAAAACATGGGGTGTGGAATTGAACTGGCAAACGAACAAACTTCCGCATTTAACAAACCACGGATATTCTGCTCATACAGTTACCAGACACAGGCGACAAGGAACACCGCAATCAGATACGGGATGAAAATAGGTGTTCTTCAGGAATACGTCAACACATCAAAATTGTCATTTGAACAAGAAGAAAACATCACGTCAGAATCCTCGAAAATCAGGATAGACGGAGGCATCGGCATATCGGCCATAACAAGCAAATTGTATATATCACTCGCAATTGAGCACCTTACCCGTCCTCAACAAGGAATATCCTCATCGGCCGAATCAAAAACCCCAATAAAATGGTCGTTAGGAGCAGGCTATATCCACAAAATCAAGACTCTGACACCAAAAAAAACAATGGAACTCATGCCTAATTTACTATTTCAGCGACAAGGCACACAACAAAATCTTCAATTAGGCGTTATAAGCCAAGTAAATTGGTTAATGACTGGAATGGCATGCAGAACGGGATTCGGGGAAAGTTGTCCTACATTATCCATATTACTAGGTTACAAAAAGTTAGATTTAACTATTGCATATAATTACGATATAGACACGAACAGGAAAACAACGGGATCGGGAAATTCGCATGAGATTTCCATCACCAAATTATTTGACAGAAAGCACAAAGAAAAACATAAGACGATAGAATGCCCGTCTTTTTTACGATAATGGGTATTATGTTTAGGTTTTTGTTTATATTTGTCGTTGCAAAAAATATTATTAAAAGAAACTTCTATGAAAGTTAGAACCTTAAGTATTGTAGTATGCGTGGCCACAACGGCACTATTTTCGTGCGGTGGAAGCGGTGAAGTTTCCCAAACCACAGGATGGGATTACAATTCAGAAGACAATGGTGGTTTTGAAAAGTTTATGGGCGAATACGAGCAAGAGACAGGTCCAGGCTTGGTATTCATTGAAGGCGGCACCTTTTCAATGGGACGCGTGGAACAAGACATTCTATACGATTGGAACAACATACCTCGCAGAGTATCTGTATCATCATTCTACATGGACGAAACTGAAATCCGCAACCTTGACTACAGGGAATATCTGTATTGGATTTCACGCGTTTATAACGAATACCCTGAAGTTTATAAGAAGGCCTTGCCTGACACATTGGTATGGCGTAGGAAATTGGCATATAACGAGCCATATGTAGAATATTATTTTAGGCACCCAGCATACCAAGAATACCCAGTAGTTGGAGTGAATTGGCTTCAAGCCAACGACTATTGTGCATGGCGTACCGACCGTGTAAACGAGCGTATACTAATCAATTTAGGATTCTTATTGGAAGATCCTTTCCAACAAGGTGCGCAAAATTTCAATACCGACGCATACTTGGCACACCAATATGAAGGTGCTGTCGGTCAGGAAATGGAAGATCTTGATCCAAACAAGGACTACCGAAAAATCAGAATGGAAGATGGATTGCTTCTTCCCAAATACAGACTCCCGACTGAAGCAGAATGGGAATTTGAGGCATTGTCAATTGTTGGAACATCTGTA
>CALCFP010000476.1 GCA_937900725.1 uncultured Bacteroidota bacterium
TCAGATGCAGTGTGATCTCTTTTACATTGGTTTTCTCAATACAGAATTTCGTATAGGCCAGATAGTCTGTAAAAGTACCAATGTTGACATACATGTTATTCGGCTTTTCGTTGGCCTTACAAAACGAATGTATGAGTTTTGGCTGAGCAGTGACCGTCGAATAACCATATTGCGTTGGCTTTCCGTCTGCTTGAAGAGTATTCAAAGAACACAAGCAACAGGCTTCATCAGTGGTCGGTCATGGCGACACAGGAGAGCCGTATGCTTATTGAGGGAAGCCTGCTCGAGGAAAGCCAAGTGTTTGTATCTACAGGTTTGGGTGGACGCGGCAGAATGTTGCGCTATTTTGTGGCTTTGGTCGGCAACAATATCGACGAATTTGCACCATACCAGAAGCACATTGTACAGTCAGAGTTTGAATCGGCATTGAAAAACAACAAGTCTGAACTTGAGACCATTGAATTCAACGGATATTACGCGGCGCTGACAATGCTGATCCCGTTGGATGTGCCAATTCAGCAACTTATTTTGGATGCCATTGCCGAGTGCAATCAGTATGGTGATTTCATTCAGCACGATTTCCTTTTGACAAATGTCAAAATGCTGTCATTCGAGGAGATTGACAAATACGTGCACAGCGAGAAGATTGACGAGGGTCAGGATTTCGACATTAGTTTCGAAGACAATGGCGATGCGGCCTGCGATGGTGACGAATAGTGTTTTGAAAGCATGAAAATAAAAAAAGGCGGAGAGTATCCGCCTTTCTTATTTCAAGTTGCCAGCAACTTTGCTGATGCGTATCGGACTTATTTATCGAGGTCTTCAAAATTGACATTGGTAAATCTGCCGTCAGCATTGCTGTCCGATGGCTCTTCTATTGGTGCGTCAGACTCGGTGCTGTTTTCAGAAATATATTGCAGAACGTCGTCAAGACAGTCCATAAACTTCCCAAAATCTTCCTTGTACAAGAAAATCTTGTGCTTCTCGAAATGGGAACTCCCGTTATCTTCAAAAACTTTCTTGCTTTCGGTAATGGTGATGTAGTGCTCGTTTTGACGGGTTTTCTTCACATCAAAGAAATACGTGCGCTTGCCAGCCTTGACTGATTTAGAGTACACTGCATCCAAATCTTTCTTGAAGTCGTTTTTTTCAAAATCGTCCATTTCTCTTGTACTTTATAATTTGTGGTTAACAAAAATAAAATAATAGTTCAATAATTAGACCTGTTTTCATCTAATAATTACGTATTTTGATGTAATTGCTATATTGTCGCACTGAAATCATCATTTATTTCTATATGATTTTCAATTTTGACACCATTATTGACAGGCGGAAAACCAACAGCCTCAAGTTTGATAACATCGACAAGACATTGGGTGTCGCACCCGATGCCATTCCAATGTGGGTGGCCGACATGGACTTTGCCGTGGCTCCTTGCATAGCCGATGCCCTGCGCGCACGGATGGAGCATCGGGTTTTGGGCTATACACTGCGTACCGAATCATTCGCTGAAAGCATCGTAGGTTGGCAGAAGCGCCGAAATGGTTGGGTCGTAAAGCCCGAATGGGTGGGTTTTAGTCCAGGTGTTGTGGCCGGCATTGCCGTTGCCATAAGCCAGTTCACCAAGCCAGGCGAAAAGGTCATAGTGCAGACGCCGGTATATCATCCGTTTTTCTTGACTGTCAAGGCATTGGGGCGCGAGGTTGCCTATAATTCGTTGCTCAATCACAGACAGTATGCCCAGATTGATTTCGACGATTTGGAACTGAAGGCCCGCACCGCCAAGATGCTTCTGCTTTGCAATCCGCACAATCCGGGCGGGCGCGTGTGGACTCGCGCTGAACTTGCCCGCATAGCCGACATTTGCAGCCGCAACGGTGTGATGGTGGTGTCCGATGAGATTCATTCCGATTTGGTTTACAAGCCGGCGGTCTTTACGCCTTATGCCAGCATCAGTGATGCGTCGGCACAGAACTCGCTCACACTTTCGGCACCAAGCAAGACTTTCAACATTGCCGGATTGGCTACTTCATACGTCGTTGCCCCCAATGCCGAAATTCTGAAACGCTACAATGCCGGCCTTGACGCGATGCACATCGGATTTGGCAACCTGTTTGGCAATGTGGCTTTGGAAGCCGCCTACAATGGTGGCGACGAGTGGGTTGACCAGTTGCTTGCATACCTGAAGGGCAGCGTCGATTTTGCCATCGGCTATGCCGAAAAAAACATTCCGCAGATGCACATCGTACGACCTGAAGCGACATTCCTGCTTTGGTGCGACTGCCGAGAATTCAATATGTCGGAACGCGAGTTGTCCGATTTCTTTGCGCATCGTGCAAAAGTCGCCGTCAACATGGGAGCGATGTTCGGGCAGGAAGGAAGTGGATTTGTAAGGCTCAACATTGGTTGTCCGCGTGCCACGTTGGAAACGGCATTGGAACGCATAAAAACGGCTTTGCCATAAAAAACGAAACGACCTTCGTTTTGTACCGAAGGTCGTTTGTACTAACAACTAACTAACCTAAACCTTATGAAAAAAACTATCAACTATTCTGAATCTGTTTAACGCAGATATTTCCATAAGGTTTCAAAAAGTTTCAATGAACCACACAATGTAAAAAGTTGATTTGTATCAGTTTTGAGATGATTGTTAGGGTGTGGAATGTTGGAAATAAAATGGTTGGCACAAAAAAAATCCCGTCCAGTAATTCTGAACGGGATTTTTTTATTTGGAAGACTTGCAGATTATTTGCCAGTCTTTTCCTTAACCCAGTTGTATGCGTTGCGAATTGCAATAGCCCAAGGTGAAAGGTCGTCCATTTCGCGGCCGTCAATGTAGTGAGGCCATTGCCAAGGGAACAATGCACGTTCAGGGTGTGGCATCATTGCCAGGTGGCGTCCGTTGTCGGAGCAGATGCCTGCGGCGTTGAATGCCGAGCCGTTAGGGTTGGCTGGATATGTGCTGTATGCGTATTTTACAGGAATGTTGTACTTGTTCTCGCCGTAAGGGAAACTGAATTGGCCTTCGCCGTGGGCTACCCATACGCCAAGTCGCATTCCTTCCATATTCTTGAAGAATACGCTGTCGTTCTTCTCAATAACCACGTCAACAAAGCCTGATTCAAACTTGTGCGAAACGTTGTGAAGCATCTTTGGTTTTTGTTCGTGGTTCATATTTATGAGACCTAGTTCAATCATAACCTGGCAACCGTTGCAGATACCCATACTCAATGTGTCGGGACGTGCGTAGAAGTTGTCGAGCGCCTTTTTGGCCTTTTCGCTGTAAAGGAATGCGCCTGCCCAGCCTTTTGCAGAGCCAAGAACGTCGGAGTTGGAGAAACCGCCTACAAACACAATCATATTTACGTCTTCAAGGTTCTCGCGACCGCTTACAAGGTCGGTCATATGCACGTCCTTGACGTCAAATCCTGCAGTGTAGAGCATATATGCCACTTCGCGGTCGCATTGGTTACCCTTTTCACGGATGATGGCAGCCTTCACGCCGCTCTTTGCACGCCGCTTAAGGTCGATGCCGAGCGATTTGGCCGAGCCGTCAAAGTTCTTGAAGTCGAATTTGTGTGCGTGGTTCTTGTAGTTTTTGTAGCGTTCGAGCGCCATGCCGTTTTGTGTCTGGTCGCAATCGAGCAGGTACGATGTTTTGAACCACAAGTCGCGCAACTTCTTGATATCGAACGAATATTTGTCGCCGCCAGTCGCGATTTCCAATTTACCCTTTGTTCCAAGCGTGCCAATAATCTTAAAGTCGATGCCTGCGGCAGTCAACATAGATGCGGCTTTCTTGTCGTCGGCAACCTGAATGATGAGTGCAGGATTTTCTGCGAACAGCAATTTGACGGAGTCTTTTTCGCCGAATGCTTCAAGGTTGGCTTTGATGCCGATTTCATCGTTGGAGAATGCCATTTCGAGCAAGGTGGTGACCATACCGCCTGCCGACACGTCGTGGCCTGCAATTACAAGCCCGTCTTCGATGAGCGACTGAACATTGTTGAATGTCTTTGCAAAGTAGTCAACATCGGTGATGTCAGGGCAATCGGTGCCAACGCCGTTGATAATCTGTGCGAATGCCGAACCGCCAAGTTTCAAGGCGTCCTTCGACATATCTATGTAAAGCAGTTGTGACTTGACGTTGTGCAATACAGGAGAAACTGTCTTGCGGATGTTTGTCACCTCGCCTGCTGCTGTTACAATCACGGTTCCAGGAGACAATACCTTGTCGCCGTTAGGATATTTTTGTGTCATTGACAGTGAGTCCTTGCCAGTTGGAACGTTGATGCCCAACTTGATGCAGAATTGGCTCAATGCCTCTACAGCCGAATACAGACGTGCGTCTTCGCCAGGATTGAAGCAAGGACACATCCGGTTGGCGCTCAATGATACGCCTTTCAACTTGTCTTGAATAGGCGCCCATACTATGTTTGTAAGTGCTTCGGCCACAGCCATACGCGAGCCCTTTGCGGGGCTAATCATTGCACAGGCGGGTGCGTGGCCTACTGAAGTCGCAACGCCATATTTGCCTTGATAGTCGAGTGCTACCACGCCGCAGTCGTTGAGTGGCAAGTGCAGGTAGCCTGCGCATTGCTGTGTGGCCACCTTGCCGCTTACTGAACGGTCAACTTTGTTTGTCAACCAGTCTTTGCAGGCAACCGATTCAAGTTGCAGTACTTGCTCAAGATAATCGGCAACCTTGCAGGTGTCATATTTCAAGTCGCTGTAGTTTTCGGCTATTGTCTTGTCTTCCATTATGGTGCGTGGAGGATTGCCAAACATATCGGCAAGTTGCAGGTTGATTGGGTCTTCGGCGGCATCTTTATCAACAAAGCGGAACTGCATATCGCCAGTTGCCTCGCCCACAACGTACATTGGAGCGCGTTCGCGGTCGGCAATCTTCTTCAGATGGTCTATATCTTTGTCTTTCAATACCAAACCCATACGTTCCTGACTTTCGTTGCCGACAATCTCCTTTGCAGAAAGTGTCGGGTCGCCGATAGGCAGTTTGCGGATATCGATTACGCCGCCAGTTGCCTCGACCAATTCCGACAGGCAGTTGAGGTGCCCGCCAGCGCCGTGGTCGTGAATGGAGATTATCGGGTTGTCGCTTTGTTCGCTCAATGCGCGGATTGCATTGTAGACGCGGCGTTGCATCTCAGGGTTCGAACGCTGGACGGCGTTCAGTTCGATTGAGTTGTTGTACTCGCCAGTGGCAACTGATGAGACGGCGCCGCCGCCCATACCTATGCGGTAATTGTCGCCGCCGAGTATGACTACTTTGTCGCCAGGCTCGGGGTCGGCTTTCAGGCAGTCTTTTTTCTTTGCATAGCCTACACCGCCAGCCATCATAATAACTTTGTCGAAACCGAATTTCTTGTAATTCTCGAAGTGCTCCATAGTGAGCAGGCTGCCGCAGATAAGCGGTTGCCCGAATTTGTTGCCGAAGTCGCTTGCACCGTTTGAAGCCTTGATGAGAATCTGTTCAGGTGTCTGATATAGCCAAGGACGCGGCTCGGTTGCTTTTTCCCACGGACGTCCGCCGTCAAGGCGCGGATATGACGACATATATACTGCTGTTCCTGCAATTGGCATGCTGCCTTTGCCTCCGCCCATACGGTCGCGAATCTCGCCACCAGAACCAGTTGCTGCGCCGTTGAATGGCTCGACAGTGGTAGGAAAGTTGTGTGTTTCTGCCTTTAATGAGTAAACTGATTCGTAGTCAGTTACTTCAAAGAAGTCGGATTGTTCCTGGCTGGCAGGTGCGAATTGTTCCAAAACGTGGCCTTGGAAAAATGCGCAGTTGTCTTTGTAAGCCGAAACCACATTGTTCTGGTTTGCGGTAGTTGTCTTCTTGATAAGTTTGAACAGTGTGTCGGGCTTTTCCTCGCCATCGATGATGAACTGTCCGTTGAATATTTTGTGGCGGCAGTGTTCTGAGTTTACTTGTGAAAAGCCGAACACTTCGCTGTCGGTAAGCGGACGGCCGAGTTTTTTTGCCAAGCCTTCCAAATAGTTGATTTCTTCTTCCTTAAGCGCCAAACCTTCTTTTTTGTTGTAAGCGGCAATGTCGTCGATGTGAACAATAGGCTGAGGTTTGATGTCAACGGTGAAGATGTTTTGGTCGAGGCTGTCGTAGAACGATTTCAGCATTGGGTCGAATTGTTTCTTGTCGACACTTTGTGCTTCAAACTCTTCGATGCGGATGATGCCGCTGATGCCCATATTCTGGGTTATCTCGACAGCGTTGGTGCTCCAAGGGGTGATCATCTCCTTGCGTGGTCCGACGTATGAGCCTTTGGGGGCATTTTGTCCGAGGCATTCCGATTTGCCGAAAAGCCAATTCAGTTTTTCAATGTCTGCAGCCGAAATGGCGTTGTTCGTCTTGACTGCAATAACCTTATTTTCAGGTGTTTTAAAGAAGGTAACCATTAAAATGTGTTTTAAAATTTATGGTTTCGAATTATCTGTGCAAAGGTAAAAAAGAATAGGGGGCAATCAATAGCGGTTTATTCACAATTTAAGAACGGGAAACTGTAAGTCGAGCCTATGGCTGGCGTTTGTCAACTCCAAATGGTCAAGGCGTTTGTGAATAGTCGTAGAGGCGCTTTGCAGGTTCCCCGCAATGTGCATTGTTTCGGCGTTGCAAGCGGGGCTGTGGTTGCGTCGGCCTTGCTAGACTTGCTCCCTGTCATCTGTCAAATGTGGGAATGGAGTGTTCTCTGGCTACATAATCGGGTGTGCGTACATTTGCACATCTTTTGCGGTTATGTTTTTGTCGCACAGAATCAGCAGGCGTTCAATGACGTTTCGCAATTCTCGGATATTTCCAGTCCAGTTGATTTTTTGAAGTTCGGCAATGGCGTCGTCGCTTATGGTGGATTTTGCCACACCTGACTCTTCGCAAATCTGAGTTATGAAATGGTCGGCTAGGAGTGGTATGTCTTCAATGCGTTCGTTGAGTGTCGGCACTTGTATCAGTATTACGCTCAGCCTGTGATAGAGGTCTTCGCGGAAATGACCGTTTCTTATTTCTTCTTCAAGGTTTTTGTTTGTTGCGGCAATCACGCGTACGTTTACGTCGATGTCCTTGTCGGCGCCTACGCGTGTGATTTTGTTTTCTTGCAGTGCGCGTAGCACTTTGGCCTGTGCCGACAGGCTCATATCGCCAATTTCATCGAGGAAGATTGTCCCGCCGTCGGCTTGCTCGAACTTTCCTGCGCGGTCTTTGACTGCTCCAGTAAACGAGCCTTTCATATGGCCGAAAAGTTCGCTTTCGATGAGTTCGGAAGGTATGGCGGCACAGTTTACTTCAACAAATGCCGAGTCGGCTCGGTTGCTCAAGGCGTGAATCATTCGGGCCACGACTTCCTTTCCTGTGCCGTTTTGTCCTGTTATCAGTACGCGCGCATCGGTTGGAGCGACTTTTTCAATCATAGCCTTTATTTGTTTCAGTGGTGCCGATTCGCCAATGAGTTCCCTGTTTTTTGACGCCACTTTCTTGCGCAGTGTTTTTGTTTCGGTTATCAGTTTGCCTTTGTCCATTGCGTTGCGCAGTGTAATAAGCAGTCGGTTGAGGTCGAGCGGTTTTTCGATAAAGTCAAACGCACCCATTTTGATTGCTTTTACTGCAGTGTCGACGGTTCCGTGTCCCGATATCATTATCACTGGCAGGTCGGGATAGTCTTTAGCCACTTGCTCAAGCACTTCCATTCCGTCAAGCCCTTCCATCTTTATGTCGAGCAGAAGTGCGTCGAATGTTTCCTTTTTCAGAGTCTCGAGGCCTTCAATGCCGTTAGAGGCAAGGCTTACGTGGTGCTTTTCGTATTCGAGTATGTCTTTCAGAGTGTTTCTGATGGCTTTTTCGTCATCAATAACCAGTATGTGTGCCATATTACAATGTTCTTTCAATTTGGATTGCAACGCCTTCCATTAGCGCGTATGATGATTGCGTGATGAATGTTGCGTTTGTTTTTTCGATAAGATATTTAACAAAAATGGCCGACATAACTATAGTGTCTTGCCTCAAAGGTTCAAGGCCCATCATCAGCGCGCGCTTGTCGCGGGTTGTATTGGTTATGGTTTTATAGAGTCCCATAAAATCATCTGCTGTGAAATTGGACGACTTGGAGTTGAGAGGCAGTGGCCGTTGAGTCTTTTTTTGGTGAATCATTTCGGCGAAACTGTCGAATGCGCCTGCCGAACCAATGATATGTGTTATCGGATATTTTGCAAGCGCGTCGTTCATATTCGAGAGGCAATCGTCAAAATGGCTGTAAATTCTATGCACATCATCGTCAGTGATAGGGTCGTGGGGTTTGAACATTTCAAGCATACGCGCGCTGCCAATTTCGTAACTGTTGCTCCAGAGTATGTTGTCGCCGTTGCCGATTATGATTTCGTTGTTGCCGCCGCCAATGTCCACCATCATATAGTTTTTGTCGCCAGTAGTGTTGTATGTTGTGCGGCGCATTGCATTGAATACATATTGAGTTTCCTCTTGCCCAGAGATAGGTGTTATTTCAAGGCCGAGGTTCTTTTTCACCTTTTCAATGAAATGGGCCGAGTTGCTCGCGTTGCGTATGGCCGAGGTGCCGAAAGTGTACACTTTCTCGCATTCAAAGTCCTTGACAAGCCCGCTGTAGTCGCGCAGCACGGCATACGACCTTGCAAATGCCTTATCGGTCAGTTCGCCAGTCATAAGTCCTTCACTTCCAAGCATCACGGCCGATTTGGTCTTCAGCAGTATGTCCGTCTTCTGTCCTTTTTCTATGTCGGCAATAAGGATGTTGAACGTGTTTGTGCCAAGGTCGATGATTGCAACTCTCATTGTTTTGGTATTGTTAGTTAAAAAATGTTATTTCTGTCTGATCCAGCGCCACATCTCCTTAAATGATGATTTCTTTCCGTACATTAGTATTCCTGTGCGGTAAACCTTTGCCGCCAGCCAAGTGCACAACACGAATGTAGCGATAAGCAGCAATGCCGAGATGAATAATTCAGTGTAAGGCACTCCGTACGGTATTCGCGCAAGCATTGTTATTGGCGATGTGAAAGGTATGATGCTGAGCCACCAGTTGACAGTGGTGTCGGGATTGCCGATTGTGCCGAAAATCGCTATGTAGGCAATGAGAAGAGGCGCTGTCATAGGAAGCACAAACTGCTGAGAGTCGGCTTCGTTCTCAACCATTGAGCCTACGGCTGCAAATAATGCGCCATAGAGGAAATATCCGCCTAGGAAGAAGAAAATGAACGACAGTATTATCACAGGAAAATTAATGTTGTCGAGCGAACTGAACATTTCCTTTATTTCCGACTGCACTTTGTCTGTGTCTGTTT
>CALCFP010000477.1 GCA_937900725.1 uncultured Bacteroidota bacterium
AAGTGTGGCAAGAGCATTGTCCGCGATGTGCTGAAGTACGGCGACCGTCTGCAGACGCGTGGACTTAACCTGTTGAGCGCGCCAGGCAACGACTTGGTGGCAAGCACGGCACTTGCGTCGGCAGGTTGCCAGATAGTGCTTTTTACAACAGGCCGTGGCACGCCGTTCGGCAGTTTCGTGCCGACAATGAAGATTTCCACCAATAGCGGTTTGGCATTGCGCAAGCCCAATTGGATCGATTTCAATGCAGGCACCATAGCCGAGGACAAGCCAATGGATGCAGTGGCCGAAGCGTTTACCGAGTTTGTACTCGATGTTGTCAACGGACAACCTGTCAACAACGAGAAAAACGGTTTTCGCGAAATAGCCATTTTCAAGACAGGCGTCACTTTGTGATGATATCTTATTGATAATGATATAAATTTAAGGCTTTTGCCGCAAGATATACAACTTTATGACGATAATTGATGCACACAGCCATTTGTGGCTGAAACAGAACACCAAGGTTGACGGACAGCCCATCTATTCGATGGGACGTGGCCGTTCAATGTTTTTTGGCGAAGAACGTCAGATGTTGCCACCGTTTATGATTGACGACAGGAACACGGCGGAAGTCTTTCTTGCGAACATGGATTACGCTCAAGTGGGTGGAGCCGTTGTGGTTCAAGAAGTTATCGATGGATTCCAGAACGACTACCTGCTGCAGGTGAAACAGCAATATCCCGACAGGTTCGTAGTCTGCGGAATGCCGAACCTGGGATTGTCGTCGAAGGAAGATGCCGAGAACCAGACTCCGGAACAGATTCTTGAGGAGATAAAGTGGCTCAAAGATTTGGGCTTTACGGCGATAGCCATTCCCGGACACCGTGTACAGCGCTCGCTAATCAGCCTTATGCCGTGTTTCAAGTATATGGAGTCGAAGAATATGATACTGTCGATGTGCTTGGCCGACGATGCGAGGCAGATAGCCGAAATGCAGACCGTCATTGACGAATGTCCGAATCTGAAAGTAGCCATAGGCCATTTCGGAATGGTGACAACGCCCAATTGGATGAAGCAGATTTTGCTGGCCCGAAATAAGAATGTATTCATTGAGTCGGGTGGCATTACTTGGCTGTTCAACAGCGAGTTCTATCCGTTCGAGGGCGCTGTCAAGTCTATCAGGCAGGCCATTGATGCTGTGGGCGTCGATAAACTGATGTGGGGAAGCGATTATCCGCGCACTATTTGCGCCATAACCTACCGTATGTCGTACGATTTTGTACTTAAGTCGGACTTGCTGTCGCAAAAAGAAAAAGAGGCGTTCTTAGGCGAGAATGCCGTCAAATTCTACGGATTCGGCAATCTGCCCGATTTGCCGTATATTAAAAATATGTCGGAATAAAAGGCCAAAGGCATAAGGCCAAAGTCAACACTAACAACTATATATCAAAAAAATGAAAGCAATTGAGATTCAGGAACCAGGCAAGGCTTGCTTGGTTGACATTCAAAAGCCAGCACTGAAACCAGGTGAGGTGATGGTGAAACTGGAATATGTCGGTTTCTGCGGTTCCGACTTGAACACATACCGTGGAGGAAATGCAATGGTTACATTCCCGTGTATTCCTGGCCACGAGATTGGCGCAACAATTGTTGAAATAGGCAACGATGTGCCAGCAGGAACTTTCAGCCTCGGACAAACAGTAACCGTCAATCCGTACACTAATTGCGGACATTGTGCATCTTGTCATCGCGGACGCGTAAACGCTTGCGAGAACAATGAGACGCTCGGAGTACAGCGCAATGGCGCAATGCAGGAGTTTATCAGTCTCCCTTGGCAGAAGATAATACCATGCGGGAGCGTGTCGGTGCGCGATGCGGCGCTTATTGAGCCAATGAGTGTCGGGTTCCATGCCGTTGACCGCGGGCGGGTTGCCGATACCGACATTGTAATGGTCATAGGCTGTGGAATGGTTGGCCTGGGTGCTGTTGTGCGTTCCGTTTTGCGCGGAGCCACTGTCATTGCCGCCGACCTTGACGATGAAAAACTGGCTTTGGCCAAAAAACTTGGTGCCACATATACATACAATACGGCAACCGAATGGAACAATCTGCCTTCGCCCGATGTTGTCATCGAGGCCGTTGGAGCCGTTCCTACATATCAGTTGGCCGTCAACAGGGTTGCTTTCACGGGACGTGTAGTGTGCATCGGCTATTCAAAGAACGATGTACCTTTGACAACCAGCCTGTTTGTCAAGAAGGAACTCGACATTATGGGCTCGCGCAATGCAAATCCGTCTGATTTTGAGGCTGTAATAAAATATCTGACAAAAGCCGACGCCCCTGTCGATACATTTATCAGCAACATCATCGAACCCGCTGATGCTGACAAGGCACTGAAGGAGTGGAGCGCAAATCCAGGTAAGGTTTATAGAATTCTTGTAAAATGGAACTAAGGGAACTGGGAAAGACTGGCCTGAAACTTTCAGCATTGGGTTTCGGAGCCTCGAGCCTTGGTGGCGTGTTTCACTCGCTGAACGAGGCTGACGGGATAAAAGCAGTACACACGGCTGTTGACAACGGTATCAACTTTATCGACGTGTCGCCATACTATGGCCACTTGAAGGCCGAATTGGTGCTAGGCAAGGCGCTTCGCGAGATTCCACGCGACAAGTATATCCTATCGACCAAAGTAGGGCGCTACGGAAAAGACGGAGTGAACACTTGGGACTATTCAGCCAAGCGTGCCCACGACAGCGTGTATGAGAGCATGGAAAGGCTAGGTGTTGACTACATCGATATAATCAATGTCCACGACATAGAGTTTCAGGCATCGTTGCCAGGAGGCTTGCAGAAAGTCGCCGACGAGACACTGCCCGCACTTGTCGAACTGCGTGAGAAGGGCGTAGTCGGCCATGTCGGAATTACCGACTTGCAACTTGAGAACCTTAAATGGGTGGTGGAACATGTTCCGTCAGGCACTGTAGAGTCGGTGCTGAACTTTTGCCACTATTGCCTGTGCGACGACAAACTTGTCGATTTCCTTGACTTTTTCGAGTCAAGGGGCATAGGCGTAATCAATGCAAGCAACCTGTCGATGGGTTTGCTGTCGATGCGTGGCGCTCCCGACTGGCATCCGGCTCCCGAAGGGTTGCGCAAGGCTTGCGCCCAGGCTGCTCAATACTGTAACGAGATTGGCTATCCGATTGAAAAATTAGCCATGCAGTATAGTGTTGGCAACAGTCGCATTGCGTCAAACCTGTTCTCGACAACCAATCCGCAAAACGTGCTGAAGAACATTGAGTACATCAGTTCGCCTGCCGATCCTGAGGTGGTTGAGAAGGTGCATCAGATTATAGGTGACAATTTTAGGGTTTCTTGGAAAAATTCTTAATACCAAATATTTATGAAGACAATCGAAAAAAAGCACCTGGTTCCGTTTTGCCTTGTTACGGTTCTGTTCCTTTTGTGGGGAATAGCCAACAACATGACTGATACGCTTTTGAGCGCTTTCAAGCGCATCATGTCAATGTCGGATACGCAGACATCGCTCATACAGTTCGCATTTTACGGGTCTTACTTTTGCTTTGCATTGCCTGCAGCACTGTTTATCCGTAAATATTCATACAAGAGCGGAGTCATTTTGGGTCTGATACTTTATGCAGGCGGAGCAATACTTTTCTTCCCCGCATCGCAAGTGGCATCGTATGGATTCTACCTGCTAGCCATTTACATATTGGCAAGGCGGTTGCAGCATATTGG
>CALCFP010000478.1 GCA_937900725.1 uncultured Bacteroidota bacterium
CGAATTATGTACATTGATGCCGACTCCGTACATTTCCATATTCGGAACGTAGAATGTATTACCCGATTGCAGACGGCTGTTGGTGCGGAATCCGTTGAAATAGTACTTGTTCTCGCTGAACGAATTGCCACCAACCGAGAATATGAGCTGATTAGCCTGTCCCCATTGCCCCTGATGGTTTCCTTGCATAACGGTGTTGTCGCCGTTTGCTTGCAGATACCCCATTATGTCCGGCGAGTGCAGTCGGTTGCGGAAGAAATCGGCATTGGCCCCGTCTTGGACCGATTGTGCCACAATGGTCAGCGGAAATAAGGCAAGCAGTATGCAGATAGATAGTCTCATTTGTTTATTAGGCTGATAATGTCATAGTTATAGGCTATGCCGATAGTGAATTGCTGATAAGGGTAATCGCGAAGCCCGTATTGGTATGCCGATACAATTTCAAATTTCTTTACAGGAATGGAGAGTCGGGTCTTGAGGCTCATCGGCCGGTCGTGGGCAACAGAGCCACCATTTGAAATGCCGTTTTCCCAGCCACCGTAACCGCCGAATGTCTCACTTAAGGTAAATGCTCGGGTCAGCAATTTGAGTTGGATGCCGTACATTATTGCATCGTTCTGTCGGCCGTTGTCGGTCTGCCAGCAGAGGAAACCGAAACTCGTGGCGCAACGCATACCGCGGAAGAATCCGTCGTTAAGTTGAAGCAGGTATTTTCCTGCCGACAAGTCGAAATAGTATCCCGGGCTGTCGTAGAAACGGGCTGTGCAGTAGTCGTCGTCGCTTGATGCCGTCTTGAATGCCAGCCTGACAGCCAGTGCAGGAATGCATTTCCCTTCGCGTAGCAGTTGCACGTCGGTGCTGACGAAAACGTCGCCCACGCCGTGCCCATTTTTTATGCGGGGGTTGTCGTCCGCCTTGTCGGCCAGACGGCACACATCAATGTTTTCGTCGGAGTTTTTCCACCATTCAGTCACAGGCATCCACGCCGAAAGGTTGACGCGGTCGCTGAAAAGCGGAATGTTGAGGCTTGCCGCCACATCGCAGGTCCGGTCGCCACGTTCGCCCCAAAAATAATCCGTGGCCATTTCCACACGCAGTTTGCTTGATACGGTGCCGTCGAGAATGTTCGGAATTGGAAATGCATTTGGCCCGAAATAGTAAGGTGATATCAACGTAACACTATGTCTGTCAGGATGTTCAATCGGTGTCTGTGCCAATGAGCAGAAGGCTGTCAATATGGCGCATGACAGCAGTTTCAGGCGTAAGGCCGATCTGTATTTTGGTAAAATGTGCAACATAGTGTCAAACAGAAGATTTGCGACCGCGAGTTACTGATTTTTTTCGGTAAAACGAACGGCATCGCGATTTTTTAGGGAAGTGCCATAATTGGAGTCAATACAATGATAAAATCTTAAAAATCTTCAACGCATTGAAGAAATTTGGCTAAATTTCTTCAATTGAATGAAGATATTTAGATATTAAGCGAGCAGAAATCCATAAAATTTTGTCTATTGACAACAGTAAATGGCACATCTGCATTGCTCATTTTGAAGTCGTTAGGCTCTTTTGCAGTATTGCTTGCCCACTTGAATTCAAATGCCGACAGTTTGCCATCAACATTCTCAACAAGGTCAATCTCTTGTTGTGAGTAGTTGCGCCAGAAATACAAGTCGCAATTTTTGCCAATATTATTGTAAGCCTTTATGCGCTCACTCATAAGGAAATTCTCCCATAAATGTCCCGTATCCTTTCTGATACTCAACGGATTAAAATCGCCAATCAGCGCATTCCTGATTCCATTGTCAAAAAAGTACCATTTGCAGGCTTTCGATATTTCCTTTCGCGGATTGATTGTGTACGCGGGCATCTTGTACAATATGAATACTTTGGTAAGCAAGTCGAGATATTTTTCAACCGTGTTTCGGCTCAGGCCGAGTTGGCGGGCCAGTTCGTCATACGACACAATGCTTCCAACCTGATAAGCCACAAGGCGCAACAGGTTTGCCATTTTCCCTGAATTCTTTATCCCGTCGAGTGTCAGTATGTCTTTGAGCAGATAGGCTTGCGCCAAATCGGTCAGGTAGCGTTGCTTTTTCTCGTTGCTGTCCAACGAAAAAATTTCAGGATACGAACCATATACAAGCAAATCGTCGAGATGCTGAATTATCTCAAGGTTCGACCATTTCTGCTTCAGTTCGCCAACCGAAATCGGGTAGAGCCTGAAAATGGTTGAGCGCCCGACAAGTGGCTCGCCTGCCTTGTTTTGCAAATCGAACGACGATGAGCCCGATGCCAATATCTTTATTCCGTCAACTTCATCTACAATGAGTTTCAGGCATTTGCCAATTTCGGGTATGTTTTGCGCTTCGTCAATTACCAGAGTGTCGGTTCCTGAAAATGTCTGCCGATAGTTGCTTATGGTGCGGTTGGCAAGTATCAGTTCCGTGTCCATACTCTCGCCGTTCATAAAACTGTTTTTGGCGGAATTGTCCGCTGTCAATTGCTGCAGAAGCACAGTCTTGCCAACGCGCCGTGACCCGTATATGAGCACTACTTTGCCTGTCTGAATGTATGATGAGATGGTTTTTATTATATCTCTGTTAATCATTGTAATACGCTTTAATCCAAAAGCAAATGTATTAAATTTCTTCATTTGAATGAAGATTTTTAGTCAAATTTCTTCATTTGAATGAAGATTTTTAGATTTTTTGGTATAAAAAAACGGGAACTGACCATTGCCGACGGTTATGTTGTTAAAGATGATATAGAATATGGTTCGGGAAACATTATTCCAATATGGATGTTTGGCCTGAATTATTGATATGGTTGTCGTCCCGTCAGGGGCAAAAGAAAGGTGGAAAGCGAGTTTACACCGATAAAATAGAGTTCCGTAGGTATGTAACATCTATTTGTATATAAGGCAAATAAGCGGAACCCTATGTACAATTCCGTGCAATAATTCATTTTGCACCTCAAAAGTGCAATTTTATGGTATTTTCTGCACTTTTGTGGTGCAATTTCATATCCGTCTTGCCTTCGTTTTGATTAATTGCTGAATCTATCTCAATTAATCAATCTATTGTAACAATCATATTTTCAATATATTTTAATTTTTCTACTATAAAAATAGTAAATATTTCACCCTTTTTGGTATAACGAATCAAAATACCTACTATGTTTGTAGTACGAGATTTATAGTAATTAACGCATCAATATAATTATGGAAAAGGGAACAAAAACGCAATCGCTTACCAAAGCCGAACTGCATCTTATGAACATATTGTGGGACAAGGGCGAAGCCACTGTCCAGCAGATACACGACGAGTTGGACGAGCCAAAGCCAGCCTACACAACCACGCTTACCGTGATGCAAGTGTTGGCGCGCAAAGGCATAGTGACTTTTGAAAAATCGGGCAAGGCCAACATATACAAGCCACTGCTCAACCGCGACGAATATATAGGTTCGTTTATGAACGAGGCCTGCGACAATGTTTTCGGCGGTTCAATGCGCTCGTTCTTTTCGTTTTTTGCTAAAAGCGAGAAAATCAGCAAGGACGAACTGAAGGAGATTCTCAATGAAATGATTAAGGAGTAAGAGTTTGAAAATCAACAATTCAGAATTACGATTCAACGATTCAACGAATCAACGAATCAACAACATTAATACCTACTACTATGGAAATAATAGTCTTGAAATTTTTAGCGACATCGGCATTGCTTATGGCGTTCTACCATTTTGCATTGCGAAAAAAGGCAAGTTACAAGGCAACAAGGATTTATCTTTTGTCGCTTCCTGTGGCAAGCCTTCTGATGAGCGTCCTTACGTTCGAAGTCTATACACCTTCGCAGTCGCCCGTGGCGGTTTTGTCACAATCGCCGGCACCAGCAACTGCACCTATGACAATGTTTCAAGCACAGGAGATGCCAGTAGAAATGGGTCCCGCATCGGTTTCGGAAAGTCAGACACCAGCCTTGTCGCCTGTCGAATTCACACCTTCGGCAATAGTTGAGGACATTCCATTTTGGCAGAATGTCGATTGGCTTAAATTGATAGGATTGTCCATTCCTGCCGTTTCGGTAATTCTCTTGCTGATAGCATTTTACTACATTATGAAATTAATGGTGGTAAAGTCGCGGATGAAAGCGGAGACCACGGCGGAAGGCTATGCCATTATCCGTTCGGCATCGGTGCAGACGCCGTTCTCGTTTGCAAAGACCATATTCTTCCCTGCCGACCTTGACAAGGAGAAGGAAAATCTGATAATACGTCACGAGAAGGCCCACATTGCGCACCGTCACTATGTTGACGTGTGGGTGAGCGAGTTTTTCACCCGCATCTTCTGGTTCAATCCGTCTGTGTGGCTCTGCCGTTCGGCTCTGCGCAACGTTCACGAGTTTGAGGCCGACCACGACGTGCTGTCCAGCGGAGCCAATGTCATCACATATCAGGCAACGCTTCTTGAAATGGTTCTTAACGAGAGTTGTCCGGTGGTGAGCGGGTTCAACCATTCGTTTATCCGTAGCCGATTTATAGAGATGCGCGCTTCTACGGCAGGCACATTGGGCAGGTTTGGCAAGATTGGCACATTGGTATGCCTGTTGGCAATGTTCTGCGTGTTCACATTTGTGGAATGTTCGCCCAAGGACACCAAAAACAACACGCTTGAGTCCATTCAACTAAAAGAGCCACAGAAGTTTGTGATTGAGGGAACAATTGACCCAGGATGCACCGATTCGTGCTATATGATAACCCTTTCCGACGAGTATCTTCACCTTGCCGACACGCCTTCGGTCTGCATACCAGTGGTTGACAACAAGTTCCATTACGAAATTGACCTAAAGCATATCATTTGTGGCAAGATTCAAAGAGTATTGCCAGGTGGGGAATTGGACAAAGGTAATGAGTTATTCTTTGTGCCGGGTGAAAGTTTAAATATAATAAGAAGGAGTATGGCATATGTTGAATATGACGGCATAAGAAGGTATCAACCAAATATATCTCGTGGTATTGAAGCATTGCGCTACGCCACAAATTGGGAGTCCCCACATTTTCCTAAATTTAAAGGCAACGTTTGGCACAATCCCAAGCAAGAGTGCGTAAAAACTTTATTCAACTATTCTATTTACGTTAAAGATGTGTATTTCAACGATGATGAAACGATAGTTTGTTTTGCTTTTGAAAACACGAATAAATGTTTTCCGTTGATACAAATGTCCAATGCGGTTTTGAAGGATAACAATGGCAATGTATATAAATTCAAGCGTGCCGAAACTGGTTTTTCCGATATGGAGATGCTTGTATTTGGGCAATATGTGGTATTCGAGCCAATGCCTAAAGATGTGGAATCGTTTAGTTATTTTTCAAATTATAAAGCAACCATTGATACCAATTTAGAGAATCCATTTTTGATATCAAACATTCATAAGGCAGATGAAAAAGACAACAAGCCAAACTTTGAGATTACCATTACGGGTGTTGATAGTATGAAAGCATCAGGGATAATTATTAAGAAGTTGGATTTCGTGAATGGTACATCCAGACAAGTTGCTGATCTTACTTTTGATAAAAAGCATACAATACAATATTCAGCTTATTTGGATGAGGCGGGTATGTATCAATTGCTGACTACGTATGATGGCATAGTTGGCGAAGATTTGTTTTATTCCAAGTTGCCTTTTGTTCCTGGAGAAAAGGCAACAATAACAGTAAACGATTGGAAAATATTCAATTTGGATGGTTCAAACTTCTATAAGGAATGGCAATTAGCCAATGATGTGTATTTTGGAAATTACGAATCAGGAAACCCCTTTGGAGAAGCCAGCATTATACTTTATAGTGAGGAGCATATAAACGAATTGGGATTTGTAATGAATTGTCTTTGGAGACATTCTGCTGGCGTGGACGAAATATTGAATAGAGTTTCCTCAATCCCTTATTTTGAAAAAATGCTGAAGGATTTGGAAAAACGTAATGCTCCAGTGAGAGAAAGCTTAAACCATTTTCATTAGTTGCAACGTTGAACAGTGATGCAGGCAAAATGAAGGGAGCAAGTCTTGCGGGCTTGTTTCCTTTTTTGTTTTTCACAACAGTCTGTGGAGTAATTGGAATTTCAATTAATTTTGAAAATTGTTTGTCAAGCAATAACTTTGCTAAAAAGGGAATCAATTATGCCAGATGAAATTCTAAACAAATACAGGCTTACCAGTTTGGAGGAACCAACCGATGAAATGTTGGCCCAAATTATGCACGAAGTGGCGCAGGAGGCTAAAGAAAGCACTGAAATGGTGCGAAAAAAGTATTTTGACGACTTAAAAGCATCAATTGAAATGTCAAAATAGAATGGCTGTGGAAGGGAATAAAAAGCCTATATTAATTGTAATTGCAGGCCCTAATGGCGCTGGAAAAACGTCAATCACGTCTAAAATATTGAAGCACGAGTGGTTGGAAGATGCTGTATATATCAATAGTTGCTCAAGAAATATTTGGAGATTGGAATTCATCTGAATCCATACTAAAATCGATTCATTATTGTGAAGATTTAAGGGAAAAATGCTTAGAGACAGGCAAAGCCTCATTTTTGAAACTGTCTTGTCAAAGAATGATAAGGTTGAATATGTAAAGAAAGCAATTGAAAAAGGCTTTTTTGTGAGATTGTTTTTTGTTTGTACATCTTCCCCAAACATTAACGCATCAAGAATTGCTGACAGGGTGATGAAAGGAGGACACGATGTGCCTATCCCAAAAATCATATCAAGATACTTTGAGTCAATAAAGAATGCACATCTTTTATCCAAGATTGTTGACCGCGCCTATTTTTATGACAATTCTATAGATAATGAAGATGCCAAACTGCTGTTTCGTCTTTCCAATGGCAATTTGGTAAAGCAATATGCAGAATCCGTTCCAAAATGGGCAGACATCATATTAAATGAAGTATAGAAAAAACGTTATCTTCACAAAAGTCGCCTGCTACCCTCGTAAGCATTTGCCAACCAACATCATACCAAACAAAAAAAATGCTGAAAACCCAAGGTTCCCAGCATTTCATTATCAATTATCAATTGACTTCTGTCCTACAGATTCCACTCGAATCCGTCTTTTGTGTCTTTGATGTTGAAGCCGAGAGCGGTCAGTTCGTTGCGGATCTTGTCGCTAGTGGCCCAGTCCTTGTTCTGCTTGGCTTGTTGGCGAATTGAAAGCAACAGGTCGATGGCCTTTTTGTAGGCATCGTTGCTCTTGTTGCCCGATTCTTCAACCTGCAAGCCGAGGATGTCAACCACAAACGTCTTGAAGACGTCTTTCAGTTCGTTGAGGTCGGTTTCCGATATGGTGCCCTTGCCGTCAGATACCGTGTTGATGGCTTTCGATGCGTCAAACAGGTGCGATATTACGATAGGCGTATTCAGGTCGTCGCACATAGCCTCTTCGCAACGCTCGCGCAGGCCAGCAACATCGACTGTTGTGGTTGCCGACGGCTGAAGTTTCATCAGTCGGTTGTAGGTGTCGATAATTTTAGCCAGACCCTTTTCCGATGCCTGCAGTGCCTCGTTGCCGAAATCGACTGTTGAGCGGTAGTGCGCTTGCAGAATGAAGAAGCGAATTGTCATTGGCGAATATGCCTGTTCAAGCATCTCGTTACCGTCCTTGTCCTTGTGCGAACCGTTGAAGAACTCGTCGAGTGTGATGAAGTTGCCGAGCGACTTGCCCATTTTCTGTCCGTTGATGGTAATCATATTGTTGTGCATCCAGTAGTGGACCGAATCGTGGCCGAG
>CALCFP010000479.1 GCA_937900725.1 uncultured Bacteroidota bacterium
CTCATACTCAACTATATGGGACAAGGCGCTTGGGTGATTGTAAATGCCGAGAATCTGGAAGAAGGCGTGAACCCGTTTTATGCCATAATGCCCGAATGGTTCCTCCCCATAGGCATCGTACTTGCGACTATGGCGGCCATTGTCGCTTGTCAGGCATCCATAACAAGTTCATATACACTTATCAGCGAGGCCATCTCACTGAATTTCTGGCCTAAAATCCGCATTAAATATCCGTCGCAGGTTATCGGCCAAATGTACGTTCCGACTATCAATTGGATTGTGTACGGATGCTGTCTGTTCTCAATATTCCATTTCCGCAACTCGGCGTCGCTGGAAAATGTATACGGATTCGCCATCACGGTGACAATGCTAATGACTTCGACACTGGTGGTCTTTTACTTGCGACAAAAAGGCAAACCTGCCTGGGCCATCGCCTTGTTTGCCGTCAGTTACCTGCTGATTGAGGGTGCGTTCTTTGTCGCAAATGTCCACAAGTTCAGCCAAGGCGCCTGGTTCACCGTTTTGCTGGCATCAATCTTGATATTCATAATGGTGATTCTGCACACAGGCAGACGAATACGCAACAGATTCATCACTTTTGCAAAAATAGGCGACTATTTGCCTGTAATAAAAGATATCAGCGAAGACGAGACCTTGCCTAAATATGCGACGAACCTGGTTTACACCACCCACGCAAACTACAAGACCGACATTGAGGCAAAGGTGATTGACAGCATCATCCGACGCATCCCGAAACGTGCCGATGTGTATTGGCTGTTGCACGTCGACATTCTGGACACTCCGTACACGCTCGAGTACAAGATTGAGCATCTGGTGCCGAACAAGGTCATACGCATCGACTTTTTCCTGGGATTCAAGATGCAACCGCGCATTTACGACTATTTCAAGCAGGTGGTTGAGCATTTGGGCGAGGAAGGCCTCGATTTGCGCAGTTCGTACCCATCGCTACGCAAGCACAACATTCCTGCCGATTTCCGCATTATCCACATTGAACGCCGTGTGCCAAAACAAGCCGACCTAGGCTTTGGCGAGCGTTTTGTGCTGAACCTCTACTATCCGCTCAAGCGCCTTGGCTTGCCCGACGTATCGGCTTGGGGCCTTGACGCAGGAAATGTATCAACGGAACTTATTCCTCTCACCATTCCTGGCAAGAACTACATTCCGCAGATTGTAAGACAGGAATAATAGTAAGGACTTCAATTTTAGTCCTTATTGTTTTTACGAAGTGGATCACTTCGCAACCTTTTATGTGACAAAAGGTTACACATCATCAATTTGCTATTTGTCAAATAGGCACAACATTCATACCGGTTTACTTGCAAATAATATTGCCATGAATCTATACCTATTGGTCAAATTTCACATCAACACCCTGCATATTTTCATTAAAAACATCTCAAAAATTGAAAGATGCCTTATAACAGATTATTCTACACGCCCGGAATAATAGTAAAATATACTTTTGTTACATAACGCAACCATCTTGTTACATAAAAACATTACCTAAACAAAACATTTTGCCGTTATTTGCCTAAACGAAAAAACAAAAAAACAAATGAAACGGCAATTACTAACTAACGCTCTTGTGCTGACTGGCCTTTTTGCCACCGCACAGCAAAACCCGATAATAAAAACAGTTTTCACGCCCGACCCCGCGCCTTACGTCCATAACGACAAGGTTTATTTATTTGTGGACCACGATGAGGACGACGCCACATATTTCAAGATGAAAGACTGGTTGCTATTCAGCACCGAAGACATGGCCAACTGGACATACATGGGCACTCCTGTCACAACTGAAACTTTTGAATGGTCGGCAAAAGGCGACAGAGCATGGGCCTCGCAAGCAGTCGAACATAACGGCAAATGGTACTGGTACTTGTGTTGCAACACGAACAAAGGCGAAGATGCGTTGGCTGTGGCTGTAGCCGACAATCCTGAAGGGCCTTACAAAGACGCCATTGGCAAGCCGTTGGCCATAGGATGCTCTTTTATCGACCCGTCAGTATTCATTGACGACGACGGCAAGGCTTACCTCATCTGGGGCAACAAGGGTTGCTGGTACGGTCAACTGAACGACGATATGGTTTCGTTCGCCAACGGATTCAAAGAGATTCCGGGCTTTCACGACCCTGCCTGCTTTGGACCGAAATCGGAAAAGACCAACTGGTGCAAAGGT
>CALCFP010000480.1 GCA_937900725.1 uncultured Bacteroidota bacterium
TCATTTGGTTGATTATCAAGGCAAATGGACGCTTATTGACTTCAGTACTTACTATTGTGGTCCGTGCCGAATGTTTGCACCTGCTGTCAAATACTTCTACGAAAGAGGCTTTAATGAAAAAATTAATATAGTGACGGTCACTCTCGACTCTCAAAGTCAGTTCAAGGAGATGGCTGAAACCGAGAAGTACATCAGTCCGCTATTGAACGACCACGATGGGCAAAACGGCATCTTCGCGCTTTACAAAATTCCAGGATACCCCACATTCTATGTCGTCAACCCCGAAGGAACCATTACTGACAGTTGGTTCGGACTCGATATGGGCAGAATAATAAAAACTGTAAAAGACAACGACGCGTTTCCAAATGCCACATACCAAACCGAAAACGGCACAACCACCATTACAAATCCGAATTTTGCAGATTTGAATGGTGGCTTGCTTATCGATGAAATAATAATTAGCAACGATTCCACCGTTCTCGACTGCACATTTCCAATGTCTGGCGGATATTCTATAAACTCATCGACAGCCCTTTACATAAACGGCAAAATGGTAAGCAAAATTATTGGCTCAAGCATTGGATTTGATGGGTTCGCGCAAATCCCTTTTGGAGAAATAGGACACTGTCGCCTGACCTTCGAACCCCTGCCTAAAAATGCGACAGAATTCGATTTCATTGAAGGCGATTGCGAAGGTTGCTTCCGCGTGATGGGAATAAAGGTCAAGGAATAGATGCAGTTCATACAAACACAAAAAGCACGGATACATCCGTGCTTTTTGTGTTTTATTGAGTCCGATAACACTTACGACAAATTAAAAGTATAAAATACTTTTTATTAAAAAATTAATTATATTTGTGTAATTGATTTATTAAAAATAAAGCAACTATACGTATAACTATTTCAACATCAAACTTTTAAGAATATGAGAAAAATCTTTTTAAGCATGATTCTTTGTGGTTGTGTGATTGGTCTTTCAGCAACAGAGAAGCAAATCACAAGTCCTGACGGACAAATTACCGTCACTGTATCGGACGAAAACGGCAACCCTACTTACAACGTGGCACTCGGTGGCGTTACATTTATCGAAAACTCGCCACTTGGTCTGGTTCTAAACCTTGGCGACTATTCAAAAAACATGACAATTGCCGATTGCAAAACTGGAACGTACAGCGACGAATACTCGTTGCCAAACATCAAGCAAAGCAAAATCAGTGTCAACGCTACTAACGGAATAGTAACATTTGCGCAAAACGGCAAAAACATTTACGAAGTTGAATTCAATGTCAGCAATAGCGACATTGCATTCCGCTACAACCTGCTCTCGCAGGGACCAACACTCTGTTGCGTTGTAAAGGAAGAAGCCAGCGGATTCAAATTGCCAGCAGGCGCCACAACATTCCTTTGCACGCAAATGTTGCCTATGACAGGCTTTGCACGCACTGCCCCAAGTTACGAAACAGGCTATGTTGCCGACGACCAAATGGGCAAGAACGGCTGGGGCGAAGGCTACACCTTCCCTTGCTTATTCAGGAACGCCGACAAAGGATGGGTGCTGATTTCCGAAACAGGAGTCAACGGACGTTACTGCGGTTGCCGACTGATTGGCAAGGAAAATGGACTATACAGCATCGGTCTGCCCGTTGAAGGCGAAATGAACGGACTTGCATCGTCAACTCCTGGCATGGCCCTGCCTTCATCAACCCCATGGCGTACAATAACAGTCGGAAAAACATTGGCTCCTATTGTTGAAACAACAGTGGCATTTGACTACGTGAAACCGCTGTACGAGGCATCACAGGAATACAAATATGGACGCGGTTCATGGTCGTGGATTATTGGGATGGATGGCAATACCACATACGACATGCAGAAAAAGTACATCGACTTTTCTGCCGAAATGAAATTCGAGACTGTATTGGTAGATGCACTCTGGGACACACAAATAGGTCGCGACAAAATCAAGGAACTAGCCGAATATGGCGCAACAAAGAACGTAGCACTCTTCTTGTGGTACAACTCAAACGGTTACTGGAACGATGCTCCACAAGGTCCTAGAAACATCATGGACAACATAATCACTCGCCGTAAGGAAATGAAGTGGATGCAAAGCATTGGTATTCGTGGCATAAAAGTCGATTTCTTCGGAAGCGACAAGCAACAGATGATGCAACTATACGAAGATATTCTTGCTGATGCCAACGATTTTGGATTGCTTGTAATATTCCACGGTTGCACACTTCCACGTGGCTGGGAACGCATGTATCCTAACTTCGCCGCATGCGAGGCCGTTCGTGCAAGCGAGAACCTTGCATTCGGTCAAAACGAATGCGATCAAGAGGCATATTGCGCCACATTGCACCCATTCATCCGCAACACTGTAGGAAGTATGGACTGGGGTGGCAGTACACTCAACAAGCACTACGGCTTTGACAACATTCACGGCAACACACGCCGTACTTCCGACGTTTTCGCATTGTCAATCGCAGTAATGTTCCAAACTGCCGTAAACCACTTTGCAATGGCTCCGAACAACCTTACCGACGCTCCCGCCTGGGCTATCGACTTTATGAAAAATGTTCCTACCACTTGGGACGAAGTGAAGTTCATTGACGGATATCCTGGGAAATATGTCATTTTGGCTCGCAGACACGCTGACAAATGGTTTGTTGTGGGCGTCAATGCACAAAAGGAAACTCTAAAGGTCAACATCAACGTGCCAATGTTTAATGCAAACTCAACCGTTAAATTCTATAGCGACGACGAGCAGCTCAACGGAAGCGTAAAAGACCTTAAAATCAACAAGAAGCAACAAATTCAAATCACAATTCCTTGCAATGGCGGTATAGTGATTACGAAATAATTCACATTACATAACAAAAAAGTGTACAGCCAAATGGCTGTACACTTTTTTTATGCGCGATATTGAAATGCGGGAAAAATGTATCCATTACAATAAGTTTTAATGTTGTTTTACGATGCGGAACTACTGCACCGCAAAACCACAAAATTGTAAAAAATTGCATACTGTTTTATATCAACAACTAAAATCAAAAACACATACATAACACCACTTTTGGAAGATATTGTGCGGATTTCTTCCAAATCTAGGTATTTTAACCCACATTTGGAAAAGATTGCGAGAATTTCTTCCAAATCTAGGTATCTTAACCCACATTTGGAAGAAATTGCTATTCTGCGAACAATTCCTTTGTCGTGATTTGACTATGAACCAATTTGTTATGACTACTATCGGACAAGCCCGCTGGTGTGATAAACGTATAAACCACACCTCGAGCAATATCAGTCTTTTCCATAAACAAACGCCTGCGCTCCGACAATTTCTTCTCGTACTCCTTAGTTATAAGATACTTGTTTTCAGAGAATTTCAGTTCACACAAATGAACAATTTTGTCAACGCGTTTTATTATCAAATCAATCTGGAACCCATTATTGCCTTTCTCCGACGGAACATAATTCCACGACGACGACTCCGTTGCTATTCCTGAGATTCCAAGTCCTTTTTTTATTTGGTCAAGATGTAGCAAGCCAACCATTTCAAACGAATATCCTTCCCAAGCGAGCACTCCCGAATCATTGAAATGGTGGCTCCAATACTGCTCGTCGTAGGTTTTTGAACTTTCGACGAACTTGAAATAAAACCGTGTATAAAAATCTGACAGTCTGTAAATTGTATTTTTCACTTTTGAGCCAAACTGCAAATATGAAATGACAAAATCGCACCTTTCCAAGTTGTTGAGAATGGTAGTCAAACCTCCGCCCGAATAGCCTGTCTCCTTCATAATATCTTTTTTTGTCAGGCCTTCCTTGCGTTCGGAAAGCAAACGCACAATCTTGATATACTTGTCGGCTTTTCCATAGAGCGCGTTATATAGTTCAGTGAACTCGTCGTTCAGCGATGCTCCACGTTTAAAGAAAAGATTGTCAATATTTTGTTGCAGGCTCAATTGATGCAAAAGCAAACTCAAATAATACGGCACGCCCCCAAAAATCATATAGCACTGGATTATCTGATAACGGTCCCAATCGAAACCCGCCTTCTGCAAATAAAGTTCACACTCGTGAAGGTTGAATGGCCGAAGGTAGATTTTCCGCGTAATGCGATTGTGTAGTCCGCCACGATTTTTCTCAATTTTATCGTGCATCCACGTTGTGGCGCTTCCGCAGGCTATGAATATGATATCGTCGCGCAAACTCGCCCAACTGTTCCAAAAATATTCCAACTCGCTCACGAAGTCACTGCCCTTGGAATCCATCCACGGCATTTCGTCAAAGAATATCACCTTTCTGCCCTGCCCCGCTTTTTCCAAAAACTGCTGAAGACAGCCGAACGCCTGCCCCCAACTGCCGAATTTTGGCAATTCAGGGCTTGCTCCCTGACGAATGAGCACTTCGCGGAAACTTGCCAATTGCTCCGATTTCTTCTTATGATGTTTGCCTACATAGTGAAAGGTGAATTGATCGTCAAAGATTTTTCTGACGAGGAATGTCTTGCCTATGCGCCGACGGCCGTATATTACCACGAATTCACTTTTATCGGAATCAACTATCCGCTGTAATTCAGCAACTTCCTTTTCTCTGCCTATCAACTCGTTCATAGTCTCATTTTTTTGATTTGAACATTAGCATATCGTTTCACCAACAAAGGTAATTAATAATTTCTTCCAAATCTACATTTTTCAACCCACTTTTGGAAGATATTATGAGAATTTCTTCCAAATCGATATGATTTCACCCACATTTGGAAGAAATAATGCGATTTTCTTCCAAATCGATATAATTTCACCCACATTTGGAAGAAATTGTGCGATTTTCTTCCAAATCTAGGTTTTTCAACCCACTTTTGGAAAAGATTATTGCATCGGAACACATATGGCTGACGTGATGTGCAAATCACGCAACACTAAACGAAGGGGAAAACATAATTCACGATTATTGTCCGCTTTTGGGCGAAATTGACACATTCAGCGCACACCGCATCCAACACAAATGTTTCTTTTACGAAACAGCCCACCATCATTCTAAATATAACTATCAACAAAACAATACTTTATAGTACAATAAAAATAAAATGGCAAAAAACACGAGGTCATCCCAAATTATTGGCAAACAGCACATCGACATCTATAAGATATGACTACATTTACGCACACAACAAAAAACACCAAGACAATGAAAAGACATCTTGCATTCATTCTTATGGCAGGTATGGTTGCGACATCGTGC
>CALCFP010000481.1 GCA_937900725.1 uncultured Bacteroidota bacterium
CCTGCTGACAGACGTATAAAGGCAGAGACGAAACAATAGAAGTAATGAACATTATCAACAAAAGAATTGAATTATCCGATGGTCGGGTAATCGAAATCGAAACCGGAAAACTCGCCAAGCAGGCAGCCGGTTCAGCAGTAGTAAAGATGGGTGGCACTATGCTTCTCGCCACCGTAACAGCAGCAACAGAAGTTAAGGAAGGCACAGATTTCATGCCTTTGACAGTCGATTACAAAGAGAAGTTCTATGCAGCAGGCCGTTTCCCGGGTGGATTTATGAAGAGAGAGGGAAAATCTTCAGATTATGAGATTCTTATCGCTCGTCTTATCGACCGCGCCTTGCGTCCATTATTCCCTTCAAATTATCACGCTGAAACATTTGTAAACGTTATCCTTTACTCGGCCGATGGTGTCGATATGCCAGACAACTTTGCTGGTTTGGCTGCTTCTGCCGCTTTGGCTGTTTCTGACATCCCGTTTGAAGGACCTATTTCAGAAGTACGTGTTGCACGTGTTAACGGCGAATTCATCATCAACCCGACATTCGAGCAAGTTGAAAATGCCGATATCGAATTGGTTGTTGCCGCTACTTTGGACAACATCATGATGGTTGAAGGCGAAATGAAGGAAGTTAGCGAACACGATATGCTTGAGGCTATCAAGGCCGCTCACGAAGCAATTAAGCCTCAATGCCAGGCTCAACTTGAAATGATGGAAGCCGCAGGCAAAACCGTTAAACGCGAATATTGCCACGAAGAAAACGACGAAGAACTTCGCCAGCAAGTTCACGACGCATGCTTTGCCAAGGCTTACGCCCAGGCAACTGCCGCTGATACTGACAAACATCACCGCGAGGCTATGTTCAGTTCTATTTGTGCCGATTTCAAGGCTACTTTCTCTGAAGAAGAGCTTGAAACCAAGGGCGCACTTATCGACCGCTACTATCACGATGTAGAGAAAGAGGCTATGCGTCGTGCCGTTCTTGATGAAGGCAAACGTCTCGACGGACGTAAGACCAACGAAATCCGTCCTATCTGGTCGGAGGTTGGATATCTTCCAGGTCCTCACGGTTCTTCAATCTTTACCCGTGGTGAAACTCAGTCGTTGTGCACAGTTACATTGGGTACAAAACTCGACGAGAAAATCGTTGACGAGGCTCTTATACAAGGCAAGGAACGTTTCTTGTTGCATTACAACTTCCCTCCATTCGCTACTGGCGAGGCTAAGGCTCAACGCGGTGTAGGCCGTCGTGAGATAGGTCACGGAAATTTGGCTTGCCGTGCTTTAAAGAGCATGATCCCTGCTGATTATCCATACGTTGTACGTGTTGTTTCCGATATATTGGAATCAAACGGTTCTTCATCTATGGCAACTGTTTGCGCAGGTACTTTGGCCCTTATGGATGCTGGCGTTCAAATCAAGAAACCTGTTTCAGGTATTGCAATGGGTCTTATCTCTGAAAACAAGGGTACAAACTACGCTGTATTGTCTGATATCCTTGGTGATGAAGACCACCTTGGCGATATGGACTTCAAGACAACAGGTACCCGTGACGGCTTGACTGCTTGCCAGATGGATATCAAGGTTGATGGCCTTTCATATGAAATACTTGAAAACGCACTTGCTCAGGCTCACGAAGGCCGTATGTACATCTTGGACAAAATCCAGGAGACAATTGCCGAACCACGTGCCGACTTGAAGCCACACGCTCCACGAATTGTTACAATGAACGTTCCTAAAGAATGCATTGGCGCAATCATCGGCCCTGGTGGAAAGATTATTCAGGAAATTCAGGCATCTACAGGCACTATCATTACAATTGAAGAGGTTGACAATGTGGGCAAGGTTGAAATCTGCGCTTCAAACAAGGAATCAATCGATGGAGCATTGGCACGCATCAAGGGTATTGTCGCAGTTCCTGAAGTTGGCGAAATTTACAAAGGCAAGATCAAGTCAATCGTTACTTTCGGCGCATTTGTCGAGATTCTGCCTGGCAAGGAAGGCTTGCTTCACATATCTGAAATCGAATGGCGTCGTCTTGAGAAAATTGAGGATGCAAACTTGCAGGAAGGTCAGGAAATCGAAGTCAAGTTGCTTGACATCGACAAGTCTGGCAAATTGAAACTTTCACACAAGGTTCTTCTTCCTCGTCCTGAGCGTCCTGAAGGTTCTGAAAACAAAGAGCATCAAGACCGTGGCGACCGTCAGCAACACAACGGACAACGTCGCGACTTCCGTCACCCATTCCGTCGCAACAACGAGAACAAGGGTGAGGAAAATGCCCCAGCACCTGAAGCACCACAAAAAGCAACCGAAGTATTTTTCTTAATTTTTAA
>CALCFP010000482.1 GCA_937900725.1 uncultured Bacteroidota bacterium
TATATTGACAATCATCGGCACAAAGATTCTGGGCCCGAGATTCGGATTCAAGACTGTGCTCGGTTTCCTCTCAACCGCAATTTTTATGGACGTGCTGACGGCCTTCATTGGTGAAGACGACCCGCTTGGACTTGCCAACGACCTGCTGCTGGCAAGCGTGTTCGGCGCTACTATCATAGGCTTCGGCCTGTCAATCGTTTTCAAGTCGAAAGCCACATCGGGCGGGTCTGACATTATTGCGGCAATTATCGCAAAATACACGCACCTGCCTATCGGGCAACTGCTTATTTATGTAGATAGCGGCATCGCGTTGCTTGGCCTCATTGTATTCAACGACTGGAAAATTCCATTGTACTCTTGGCTTGTAATATTCATTACCGGCAAAGTAATTGACATGTTTCTGGAGGGTAACGGCCATGAGAAGATGCTACTGATAATATCGGACAAGCATGAGGAAATACGCGAACGCCTGCTTTTCGACATGGGACGAGGCGGCACCTACCTGAACGGCGAAGGAATGTTCAACGGCTCGCCGAAAAAGGTTATCTATACCATAGTAGATAGACGCGAAGTGCTTATTCTGGAGGAACACATCAGCAAGATAGACCCTAATGCTTTTGTGGCCGTCATTGACGCGAAGGAGATTCTTGGCGAGGGATTCAACTCGCTGACGGAAAAGACAAAAAATTAATTGACAATTATTCCAGATAGTGGTTATGGGCACAAAAAAAAGGGAAGCATTGGCTTCCCTTAGGATTCTTTTTGTGTCGATGTCTTATTCTGCAACAACAGAATCAGATGCACAAGCTGCTGAATCGGCAACGCATGCTGCAGAGTCAGCTACGCAAGCTGCTGAATCGGCAACAACTGCTACTGTGTCAGTGGCAACAGGAGCTTCTGCCTCTGCCTGTGCCTTGTTTGGCTTTTGACCACATGATGCTACTGTCATTGCAACAGCGGCAGCAACCATAAATAAGTAAGATTTTTTCATTGCTTAATGAATATTAAGGTTTTAACACCGCAAAAGTAATCTTTGTAATAGTATGTTATTCAAAAAAGTTAAAAAAATTTATTTGTGTCGGCAAAAAACGACTATACACCATAAGTAATTGTCATTCATACAAAAAAAACAGATATGCACAAATCCGTAAAACATGATTTTTGTCGCTGAATATTGGCACACATATAACGACTATGGCAAATCATATTTAACCATTCCATTAGGTATTTAATGGCTCAAAATTTGATTTTTTTTGATAAAAACGAAAAAAATCAAATTGCACGCAACCATAGGAACGCAACTTGCATCTATAAGACAAAAATATTTATGATATTTGTTTAACATTTTAAAATCAGAAACTATGAAAAAAATTTCATTTTTTGGCTTAATAGCCGTCAGCGCACTAGTGTTTTCAAGTTGTGGCGGAACACAATCAGTAACTAAAGGACGTGAAGAGATAACAATTCCTTGCCAAGACCAAGGCAAGTCAGACAAAGACACCTTCCGCGCAAGCGCAACTGCAAAGAGCGCAAACCTCAACACATCAAAGCAAAAGGCATTGCTTAACGCAAAGCAGACTCTGGCGTCAAACATCACATCTACAATCAAATCGGTTACAGAGAACTACGTGAACGAAATGGATGCGGCTGGCGCAAGCGAGTTTGAGCAATCGTACCAGAATATGACCAAAGAGGTTGTAAACCAAAAACTTTCTGGCGTAAAGGTCACCTGCGAGAAATACTACGAGGCTGAAGGTGGCGGCTACGACGCTTTTGTTGCAGTGGAAATGAGCAAGGAAGACATCCTGAACGAGGTTGAAAACGCCATTTCAAAGGACAAGAAACTTGAGGTGATGTACGACCGCGAGAAATTCCGCAAGCAATTCGAAGAGGAAATGAGCAAATTGCAATAATCTGCAATTACCATCTGATTCATAAGAAGTTGCCCAAAAACAGGCAACTTCTTTTTTTAGAAATTTCAAAAATACTGCATTATGAAAAAGATATTGATAGCACTGGCTTTGCTGATGAGTTTCGGCTTTGTGGGCCAAACTTATGCGCAAAAGTCGAAAGTGCTTGAACAGCAACCTAAGAAGAAACCTGCCTGGGTCAACTCCACGGCAAAGGACTACATTATTGCAGTAGCATCAAGTTCAACGCTGGAAGATGCTCAGGAGAAGGCGCTGATAAAAGTCAAGGAGCACATTATCAGTTCGGTGGCCGACAACATCTCATCGACATCGGAATACACGCTCACTGAAGACTCGCAATCGGGAGAGATGAACATCAGCGAGACTTACAAGGTGGCCACAAAGACCCGCGCCGCCGACATTCCGTTCATCAAAGGCATCTCGGCAAACCAAATTGAAGAGTACTACTGGGCCAAAGTGCGCGAATCGAATGGCACGGTCAACTACTACTACCATATAAAATATCCGTTCAGCGATTTCCAACTGAAAAAACTGATTATGGAATACGAGCGTGCCGACCGCGAACTGTCTCAGCAACTTGAAGAACTGACAGGTAAAATAGACATTGCGGAAAGCATAGAGGAACTGGCACAGATTCACGCCGAAATAAAGGCTCTGTCGGCATCGTTCATCGACGTGGACACACGCAAAAACAAGTCGAACGTGGCAATGACTCGTATATCGCAAATGATGAAAAACGTCGCAATTGAAACGGTCGGCGCATCGCTAGGCGAGATAAGGTTCGCGCTCAGCATCGACGGACGCCCAATAAGGACTTCGGCCACGCCTAAAGTGAAATCGAACTGCGCCAAAATAACCGAAATAAAGCCCACCGATGGCGACTGGGTTGTAACGTACAATTACTCTGAATGTTACGACGACCCCGACAACAAGATAACGGTTGAATGTCGCAACCAATTCGGCAGGGCTGTAAAGGATTTCTGGTTCGACGTGAATGCCGACAAGGTGGAAATATTCGTCAATGGCGACATCAACCTCACCGCTGGCAACGACAACGGCACGGAAGTATCTGGATGCAAATGTTTTATCCCGATTGTATCGAAATTCGACAGCCCGTTTGTGGTTGAAAAGGTTGTGCTGAACTTCGGCAAAGAATCGCCGATAATCGTCGAGAACATAAACCAACGCTTCTCGGGCAAGGGCAACCACGATTTCAACATCACCATTGAACAGTCGCTCGACAAGGCCACATACACGCAGAAGAAACACCAATTCATAAACGGCACAATCTTCTACAAGTCGGAAAAAAGCAAGGAAAGCAACGCTTACCGTTTTTACAGCAACAAGGTTACCACAAGTTGGTAACGCACTGTCTTGCACAAACTTATATTCAAGGTGAGTTCCGTGAACAAATTTCGGGATTCACCTTGAATTTTTAAAGGGCTTTTTGCACCTTGCGTGGTCAAAACAGGAACAGATGAAAAAACTGACAATTATAGCCTTATCGCTTGCAATGGCAGGTTGCACAAGCCAACCGACACAAAACGCCCAAACCGAAAAAACGGCTGAACCCGCAAGACTCAACATCGGCCTAATAAATGGCGAAAAGTACACTTCGGGGCAAGGCATCGACATACAGTATTCGGTTGCCGACGGCGCCAATGCCGATTCGGCTGTCGCAATTATCGGCAAACGCAAAATCGCGTTCGACAAAGGCTCGAACCAAATGACCATTGCCACCGACGGAATGAAAGTAGGACAAGAAACGATAAGAATTGAGGCGTGGCTTGCCAACGGAACTCGCGCCGAGGGCAAGGCCCGAATCACCATAAAATCGGACATTGTGCCCGAACGTCTGACGTACAAAGTAATCAAGAAACTACCCCACAACAACAGATACTACACGCAAGGTCTTGAGTTCGACGGCGACCTGCTCTACGAAGGGACTGGGCTCGAAGGCCACTCCTCGGTTTACAAAATCGACTTCGCCAAACAGTCGGTATTGAACAGTATCGACCTGGATAACAAGTATTTCGGCGAAGGCATAACCATAATGGGCGACAAACTGTACCAACTGACGTGGCAAAGTCTGACGGGCTTCGTCTATAACAAGAACACCCTCAACAAACTGCAGGAATTCTCCTACGCAACCGAAGGCTGGGGACTGACAAACGACGGCAAACGATTAATAATGAGCGACGGCTCGGAACGCATCTACTTCATCGACACTACATCGCTTCAGGAAATCGACCGCATTGAAGTGTACGACAACGAAGGCCCCGCGACACAAGTGAATGAACTTGAATATGTTGACGGACTCATTTACGCAAATATCTATTGCACCG
>CALCFP010000483.1 GCA_937900725.1 uncultured Bacteroidota bacterium
CTGGTCAGCGACGATATGGCGAACATGCTCATGAATGCGCCAGGAACGCCGTGTCCGGTGCAGTCGGCCAACCCCAACATTTTCAGATTGCCTTTTTGCATGGCCCAATAGAAATCGCCCGAGACGACATTCATTGGCTTCCAGTAGATCAAGGTGTCGCCGAATAATCTTGTCATCGATTCACGTGAAATCATCACGGCGTCTTGAATGTGTTTTGCATATTTGATGCTATCCATCAACATCAATGTCGTAATCTCGATATTGTCGCGCTGGACCTCAATCTCGTCTCGTTGCGCAAGGATTTCAGCATTTCTTTCATTCAATTCCGCATTCTTCTTGACAATCTCATCGTTTTGAGAAGCCAAACGCACATTCAACTTGCGGTTACGCAGGAATCCAAGCAGGATGACGACAGCAAGTATCAACACCATGAAAAAGCACAGGCTGACAATCACTATTGTATACAACTGCTTTTGTTGCCTCAATTTTAGTTGCGAAAGTTCACGTTCCTTTTCGACACTAGTAACCCTTACTACAAAATCCCTGTTGTAGTTTTCCATATCTACATGAGAGATCAACCTGGTATATTTCAATGCATTTACATAATCATGCGACGATTCATACGCATAAATCATCGACTTATACAAATACATTTTGTTCTCTCCCGTCATTTTGGGTCGTGTCTCTATTTCTTTTAGCAACTGCAAGGCCTCGTTGTATTTTCCGTGTAGCGACAAATCATTGGCGACCCACAAATCCATATAAACATCCAGCCGGTTAACGGAGCACAATCTAATCGCGGTATCATTCATATTATAGAAATAGCGGGAACTATCTATAGATATGTTTCTTTCAGCGCCCGTCTGTATTTTGGCTATTTCCTGATATATATGCATAAGTTCATTGGCGCTCCAATAAATGCTGAACGCATAATTGGAGTTTTTGGCCAACATATTACCTTTCAGCAACTCATTTTTGGCTGAGAACAGAAAATACGGGATGTTTATATCGACATCCTGCCTATATTCAATTTCGCCTAACGTAGTATAATCATCGCTCAATCCCAATGTATCCCCAATTTCTTCATCTAGCGCAAATGCCTTATTCACATATTCCTTGGCGACTTCATACAAATGGTATTCCGACCTACCAAGAGCCAGCCTCCGATATATTTCCGCCATTTTGAGCTTATCGTCAATTTCTTCATACAAAGCCAATGCCTCGACATAATATTCGTCAGCACTGGTGTCATCGCCTAACGCGCCCTTGGAAGTGCCTAAGCCATAATAGCAGATGGCTTTGCCATATACATCGGAAACGGAATCGAAATAGTGCAATGCATCATAGTAGCTATTGCTTGCCTTCTCAAACTCATTTGCCTGATAATAGCACCACCCCAAATAAATTCTCGCACTCGCCTCATAATAACCACTGTTTAGCCTTTCGGCCAATTTCAACATAGATGAGCCATACTTTAAAGTGGAATCGATATTATAATGCTTCATGCTTATTTCATCAAGGAGCAAAAGCCTATCCATGCCATCTGGCATACCTTCAAGCGACAATGTCAGGCTATCAAGGTAACGGTTCAAATCCTCTTGCTTGTCTCGACAAGAGGCATTTTGCCATATGCACGCATGCGCCACGCACATAGCAAAACAAATGATGTATCTATTCAAACCGCCCATTATTAAAAGTCCAAATCAACCTTCTAACATACAAAAAGTCATTATCTGAAAAAATACAAAACACGTCATAAAATTCAATGACAGACTATAACATGTCGTCGTCGGCAAAACTCACAAATCGGTTGTCGGCAACCACCAGATGGTCAAGCAACTTAATATCGAGCATGCTTGAAGCATCTTGCATCATCTTTGTAATTTTGCGGTCCTCGGCGCTCACGTTAGTATTTCCTGACGGGTGATTGTGGACAAGAATCAATGACGAGGCCAGTCTTTCGAGCGCAAGTTTCATCACAATCTTCACATCGACCATAGTTCCGCTCACTCCGCCTCTGCTGACACACACCTTGTCGATGACACGGTTTGCACGGTTCAGGAACAGCACCCAGAACTCCTCATGCGGCAAGTCGGCCAATATGGGTTGCATTATTGCAAAGACATCTGAACTGCCTTTTATTTCCGCGCGCTCGAGGTCGGAATTCCGGCGACGACGGCCGAGTTCCAAGGCTGAGATTATGCTTATGGCCTTTGCCTCGCCTATGCCGTTTATCTTCATCAAATCGGCAACTGTGCGTTTGCCAAGCAAATGCAGATTGTTGTCGACCGACGACAAGACAGCACGCGCCAAGTCAAGAGCCGACTGGTTGCGTGTGCCTGTAGATATGAGTATTGTGAGTAGTTCTGCGTCGCTCAAAGCCGATATACCTTTTTTGAGCAGTTTCTCGCGGGGGCGGTCATCAGCGTTCCAATCCTTAATTGTCAGTTTTTTCACCTCGTCCATTTCACAAGTTTCAAATATTGAATTACAAGTTACAAATACAAATTTGAAATTCACGAATCACAAGTAAAAAAATCGTCGCGATGAGGTACCACGGTCAATCAGCCAGCAATCGCACATGATGCGATTCGCGACTGCATCAATCCTCTATTCTTATGAGTTGCACCACATTCTCGACATGCTGTGTCTGCGGGAACATGTCGACAGGCTGAACCTTTGCAATGCGGTACTGCTGTGTCATCATGGCCAGGTCGCGGGCCTGGGTTGCGGGGTTGCAGCTCACGTACACGATGCGCTTCGGATTGGCGTTCAGGATGGTCTTTACCACATCGGCATGCATCCCGGAACGCGGAGGGTCGGTGATGATGACATCGGGCTTGCCATGCTCGGCTATAAATGCGTCGGTCAGTACATCCTTCATGTCGCCTGCGTAGAAATCGAGGTGGCCGAGGTTGTTCATCTTAGCATTTACCTTGGCATCGACAATGGCATCCTCGACATACTCAATGCCTATCACCTTTTTGGCCTTATCGGACACGAAGCACGCAATGGTGCCTGTTCCGGTGTAGAGGTCGTACACTGTCTCGTTGCCAGTCAGTTCGGCAAAATCCTTTGCAACCTGATACAGGCGCACGGCCTGGTCGGTGTTGGTCTGGTAGAACGAATTTGGACCTACCTTGAACTTAAGTCCGTTCATTTCGGCAATTATGTGGTCGTCGCCTGAATATAGATATGCGGGCAAGTCAGTGTACGAATCGTTCAGCTTGCTGTTCACCATATACATCAACGATGTAATCTGCGGGAACTTGCTCTTCAGGAATCCAAGCACAAGGTCAATCTGGCGGTCGTCTTTTTCGGACACGATGAGAATCACCATAAGCCCGCCCGCATTCGAATTGCGGATAACCACGTTGCGCAAAAATCCTTGATGCTCGCGCTGATGATAGAAGCTTATGTTGTTGTCGATGGCAAACTGACGCAAGCTGTTGCGGATTTCATCAACAGGCTGTGGCATCAGATGGCACTCCTCAATATCTACCACCTTGTCGAAGAATCGCGGCAGATGATAGCCTAGCGAGCGCTGCTCAAGGGTGTCGGCCTGGGCAATCTGGTCGGGAGTGAGCCAGCGCAACGGCGAGAAGGCGAACTCGAGTTTGTTGCGGTACTCCTGCGTCTTGGCACTTCCGAGAATAGGCGATATCTCAGGCAAATCGAGATGCCCGATGCGGGTAAGGTTGTCGAACACCTGTTTCTGCTTCCACTCTATCTGCATCTGGTAAGGCAACACCTGCCACTTGCAACCGCCACAGGTCCCGAAATGCTTGCAGAAGGGCTCGATGCGGTTTTCGCTGTACTTGACGTAACGCACAATCCGACCTTCGATATAGCGTTTGTGCTTTACCTTTCCCTCAACATCTACAATGTCGCCTGGTATTGCCAACGGAACAAAGACCACCATTCCTTCATAGTGGCCCATTGCCATTCCTTCCGAGGCTATATCGGTTATCTCTACATTCTCAAAAACCTGTTTCTCTACTTTCTTGCGTGACATAAATCCTGTTTTTTGATAGTGCAAATATAAGTAATTGTGTCAACGCAAGACATTGGTGACGTCAGTCATAAGAAACAAAAAAAGCCACCCCGAAGGATGGCTTTTCATATTTGGTCAAATCTAAATTACTTAGAGATAACGCGAGCCATTTCCAACACTTTGTTAGAGTAACCCCATTCGTTGTCGTACCATGCGCAAACCTTAACGAAAGTTGGGTCAAGTTGGATACCAGCCTTTTCGTCGAAGATTGAAGTGTGAGAGTCGTTACGGAAGTCAGTTGAAACAACAGCTTCGTTAGTGTAACCAAGGATACCCTTCAATTCGCCTTCTGAAGCAGCCTTCATAGCAGCGCAGATTTCTTCGTAAGTTGCAGCCTTTTCAAGTTCGCAAGTAAGGTCAACGAAAGAAACGTCAGAAGTAGGAACGCGAAGTGACATACCAGTCAACTTGCCGTTCAAAGCAGGAAGAACCTTGCCTACTGCCTTAGCAGCACCAGTTGATGATGGGATGATGTTCTCAAGGATGCCACGGCCACCTCTCCAGTCTTTCTTAGAAGGACCGTCAACTGTCTTTTGAGTAGCAGTTGCAGCGTGAACTGTAGT
>CALCFP010000484.1 GCA_937900725.1 uncultured Bacteroidota bacterium
CAATGTCGACATAAACGTAGCGCGAAGGCTCGCCAGACATTGTGATGTTGCCTATGCCGTCAACGTGGTTCAGTTGCGGTATCATCTCGTCGTCTACAATCTTTTCCAAGCCAGAGTAACTCTCGTTGGCAGTGATCGCATACTGCATGATAGGCATGGCGCTTGAACTGAACTTGAAGATGAATGGTGTGGCGCACCCAGTAGGCAGGTTGTCCTTCACCATGTCAATGTAGGAGCGGACATCGTTCACTATGTTGTCGATGTTAAGGCCCCATTCAAATTCCAAGGTTACAACTGAAATGTTATCTTTCGATATTGAGTTCATTTCCTTCAGACCATCGACAGAGTTCAGGGTGTTTTCCATCACCTTTGACACGTTGGTCTCGATTTCACTTGCGTTGGCGCCTGCATACGTGGTCATTACCATTACGTACGGAGGGTCCATTTCAGGGAATTGGTCGATTGGCAACTGCTTCAGTGAGAAGAGTCCAATCACCATTACAGCAACAAATATCAATGCTGTTGTAACAGGTTTGTTAATCGCTGTCTTATATATAGCCATTGCTAGTCTCTTTTATTACATTGATTCACTGTTACTTATTTTACAATGTCAAGTTGTACGCCGTCAATCAGGTGACCTTGGCCTACAACCACCAATTCATCGTTTTCCTTAATCTTGTCGGAAATGATTTCGATTTTGTCGTCAAAGCGTTGGCCCATCTTTACATCAATGCGTTTCGCAAATCCGTTGTTATTGATGAAGATGTAGCGGTCGTTTGAGCCGATGGTCTTGAGCACTGTCTGGTAAGGCACGATTATTACGCTCTGTCTGTTAAGTGGCATTGTGGTGCGCACGAACATGCCTGGACGCAGCTTGTCGCTTTTGTTGTTGATCTTGATTTTAGTCTGGAATGTGTGGCTTGCGGCATCGATGGTAGGGTGTACAATCTCTACTACGGCCTTGAATTCTTCGTCAGGATAGATTTCCGACTTGAGTGTCAGTTCCATGCCTGGCTTTACGTGCGGGAAGTATGATTCTGGTATGTTTATGTATGCCTTAAGCACGTTTATCTGTGTCAAAGTCAGTATGGCGCCGCCACCGTAAAGTTCGCCGTCTTCATAGTTCTTTGCAGATATGCTTCCTGCGAATTTTGCTTTCACGTATGTGTTTTGTTGCAGGAAGTCTAGGTTCTGCTTTGCCTGCTCGTAGCCAACTTTGGTCTGGTCGTATGCTTGTTGCGACACGTTTCCGCTCTCTTTGAGGGCGTCCATGCGTTGCATTTCAACAGTCAGGTTGTCAAATGTGATTTTTGCAGTCTTGTATTGAGTCTGGTCAAGGCGTACAAGGTCTTGGCCCTGGCTTACCTTGCTGCCGACTTCGACAAATATGTGCTCGATTGTTCCTGTCAATGACGGAGCGATGTTCATTGTCTCGTAGCCTTCGAGAGTTGCCGACACTTCATATACGCGGTCAACTTCCGTCTTTTGCAGTTTTGCTACTTTTACTTTTTCGATGCGGGTAGTCTCTTCTTTTTTCGACTCTTCTTTGCAGCTATATGTAGCGAATGCTACGCATGCAATAACCGCGAAACTGATTAACTTTTTCATTTCCATTGATTTGATTTGTTTATCTGATGTTATTTGTTGTCGTTGTTGAGTAACTTCTCAAGTTCAATCTGCGCTGTTACAAGTTCCATAAGAGCCTGTACGTAGCTGCTTTGAGCCGAAATGAGGTTTGTGCCTGCATTGGTGACTTCAAGGCTTGATGCCACGCCTTGTGAGAATTTCTCTGTTGTCTTGTCAAACACGCGTTGCGTAACTTCCGTGTTTTGGCGTTGAGCCTCATAGCTTTCGAATGCCGATGCCAGGTTGTATCTCAATTGGTTGTGCTGTACCAATAAGGCGTTTTTGGTGCTCTCAATGGTGTTCATCTGCTCGTTGTAGCTGATTTTAGCCTCTTTGTGCTTGAAGTAGCGGTTGCCGCTTGACGCAATAGGGATTGACAGGCTTGCGCCAATCATGTTTGGTGGCGTCATGTCAAATCCTGCATCGCCGATATACTCTTTCTTTGAGTACTGGTAGTAGGCTGAGAGTGTAGGTGCAAAATTCCATTTCGCAAGAGCCACTTGCTTCTTGTAGATGTCTGCAGTCTGCTCAAGCATCTGGTAGTCGTAATTGTTGTTGATGTCGAAATCTTCCGACAATAGTTTCATTGCGACATCAACATTCAGCAGGTCGTCGATGCTTTGTGTCAATTTGATTTTTGTGTTCACATCGGTTCCGAGTTGCAGTATCATTGCGCTGTAAATCATTTCAAGTGAACGCTTTGTCGAATTGATGCTTGTCTCCATTGTCAATACCTGAACTTGCAGCTTGTCGGCGTCAATTTGCTCTGAAACGCCCACGTTTACAGCCTGGTTGGTCGATTCAAGAAGTGTCTGCATGTTTTCAAGGTTCTTGTCAAGCAGTTCAACAGTCTCTTCCATCACAAGTGCCGAATAATAGAGGCTCTTGACTTGATTGCGTATGTCTTGCTCTGACTTCTTTTCTGATATTTCCGACATTTTCAGCGACATCTTGCTTATTTGCAGGCCTATGACTTGCGCTCCGCTCAATGCTATGGCCGCCTGTGCGCTGATGGTCACATAAGGGTTCATTGCTATTGACATTCCGCTGAAGTCCATCTTGTATCCGCACATATTGGCGTAGTCGAGCGAGGCCGACAACTGTGGCAGCAATGTTGCAAGCGACTGCCATTTTGCGGCTTCGGCCTTCTTTACGTCGAGTGATGCGTTTTGCATCGTGAAATTGTGCTCAACAGCATAGTCTTGTGCTTCCTTGAGCGATAGCGACAGCGTGCTTGCCGCCGTGTCTGTCTTGACAATGGCATTTGCCGATGTGTCTTGTACTGCGGCTAGTGAGTCGGAAACCTCTTGTGCAAGAGCGGCTTTCCCGATAAGCGCAGCCAAAACAATGATTGTTAGTTTGCTTTTCATTTTACATATATTAATTAGTGTTTATATATTATCGTTGTAAAGGCGTTTTTCAATGTCTTCCATTGCCTTGATCCCTTTAGCGGTGCTTATGCCTCTGAAGAACGACAGATAAACCGTGCATAATACTTCCTTTGGTCTGAATTTATGCTCGTTCATCAGTTTGATGGAAAAATCGAAATATTCCTCAATCATCAGGCAGGCAATTTTGATGTTCAGCTTGCTGAAGAAATATCCGTTGCTAATACCGTTGTTGAATATTTTCTCAAGAAGCATTCTGTTCTGTTGCTGGCTTTTGGCCTTTATGTTTTCAAGTATGGAAGAGTAGTATTTGTGGAGGTCCTCAAACAGTATCGGGTTGATGCCTTTCGCCTCGTTGTGTCTTAATACGGCAAATTGGAACATCACCTCATAAATGTTTTTTGTGCTTTCAAGCACCTTTTCTTTCATCTCCACATTGTCAGTCATATTCTTGAGCAGGCATGATTCTATTAGAGTGTCCTTGTCGCTGAAGTTTTCGTATATGGTACGTTTCGACATGCCTAACGACTTGGCGATTTCATCCATTGTTACACTTTTGAAACCGTTTTTTTTGAACAATTCGCTTGCACTTTCAAGTATGCGCTCTTTTGAGTCCATTGTATGCTCAGTTTTTCAATTAGGTCGCAAAAGTAGAAAACTTTTATATGCTAAAAAGTTTTCTGGCTCAAATATTTATTAGACATATCAGAATAGTCTCTGTTTTTCTAAAGGCGTATAATGAATGGGATTGAA
>CALCFP010000485.1 GCA_937900725.1 uncultured Bacteroidota bacterium
TACAGATTCTGCAAAACCCCCTGATCCGCCTTCACTGCAGAAAATGCACCCGCCGACGCCTTTTGTGCCGTCGCGGTTCGGGCACGACAGTCCCACATTGACCGATATCTTTTGTACCCGTCCGCCAAATTTGTTTTTAATGAAAGATGAGTAGTCGTTGAAACGACGGTTTGTGCCCCAATCAAAGACTTGTTGTTCAGACATTTATTGCTGAATGAAAGTGTAGGTGATTGTGCCGACTTGTACTTCGGCGGCATTTGGGTCAGAGTTGAATTTGGCCTTCAACGCGGCGTTCTTTGCGGCTTCGCGCAGTATAGGGTCGTTGGTGGTGGTTCCTGCCTTGCCAGGTTGTGCTCCAATGACATCGCCATTGCGGTTTACCCTGATTTCCACAACAACCTTGCCTTCTGATTTGCTGTTGTATTCAGGTTTTGGCGGGGTTGAGCCAAATGAGCGTCCTGTCAGGCTGAAGTTTATGCCGTTGCCACCACCGCCACCTGCACGGTTTTTAGAGTTGATGTCGCCGTTCAGTGCGCCTTGGTTGCCAGGCTGTCCAGTCACGCCTTCGCCAGTGTTTCCGCCATTGGCGTTGCGACCTGCAAAGGCGTTTGCCGCCTTTGAGTTGATTTGCTGTTGTTGCTGTTGCTTGCGTTGTTGCTCTTCCTGACGTTTGCGTTCTTCCTCTTGACGTTGCAATTCTTCCTGAATCCGTTTCTGTTCAAGTTCCTGTTGGCGCTTTTGTTCTTCCTCTATCTCCTTTTTGCGTTTTTCCTCTTTTTTCTTTTGCTCAATCACAGCCGACTCTTCAAAGTCTTGATTTATTACTTCTTCTTCGCCTTTTGTCGGTTCGGGTTCAGGTTCTGCAGGCTGAACGGGAGTTGGTGGCTCGGGAACGGTTTGCGCAATGGCGGGACGTGGTTCTATTTCGCCCATACCTTGTTCGGAGTCGCCAAAGTTGATGAGCACGCCTTCCTCTTCCTCGTTGGGTTCGTTGATGAAAGTCACGAACACCAGAAGTATCAGGATAAGTGCGCTAATGATAGATGTGCCAAGCGCTGAAATCCGTTGTTCTTTTGTCGATGCCATTATTTGATAGGACGGGTGGCCAGAATTAGTTTGTATTTATGGTCTTTAGCAATGTTCATCACCTTTACGACGTGCTCAATGGCAACGCTTTGGTCGGCGTGGAGTGATATTGTCGGTGGCTCGGGATAGTTCTCGGCAGGTCCAACTTTGTTGACAAGGGTCTGTTCCAATTGGTCGAAACTTACATATTGGCCTTCAATGGCATATTGTAAGTCTTTTGTTATTGAAACGGTCGTGATTGGCTTTGTGGCAATTGTCTGATTGTTGCTTTGTGGCAACAGCAGTTTCAGCGCGTTTGGCGCAATCAGCGTTGATGTCATCATAAAGAATATAAGCAGCAGGAACACAAGGTCGCTCATTGACGACGATGAAAATTCGCCGCTGACTTTTGAATGTCGTTTGAGTGCCATTGTCTGTTAACTTACAGGTTCGTTCAACAAGTCCATAAATTCGGTTGTGCGTGCTTCCATTTCGTTTACAACCTTTTCAACACGTGTTGCAAGATAGTTGTGTGCGAAATAGGCGATGACGCCTACAATAAGGCCAGCAACGGTTGTCACCATTGCGACATATATGCCGCCTGCCAGCATCGACACGTCGATGTTGTTGCCTGCCTGCGACATTTTGAAGAATGCCTGAATCATTCCGACAACGGTGCCAAGGAAACCAATCATTGGGCCACCGCCTGCTGTAGTGGCAAGCAATGGAATGCCTTTTTCAAGTTTTGCGACTTCAATGTTTCCGACATTCTCAATGGCTGTGTTGATGTCGTTCAGAGGACGGCCAAGACGGCTGATTCCCTTTTCAATCATTCTTACGATAGGGTTGTCTATTGATTGGCAAAGGGCAGTGGCCGATTCGATTTTTCCGTCGTGGATGTAATCCTTTATGCGGTCCATAAAGTTCTCATCGAGTTTTGCGGCCTTGTTTATAACCAGAAGGCGTTCAATGAAGATGTAGATTGAAAGTATAAGCAGCAGGGCCAGCGGAATCATTATGACGCCACCCTTCATTGTAAGGTCGAGGAGCGACATTGTTGCTTCTGTGGTCGTTTCTGTTGCGGTTTCTGCGGCAGCCTCCATTGCTGTGCCGTTCACCTGAATCTGTAGAAGTGTTGAAAGAATCATTCTTTTAGTATTTGAGTTTGTGGTTGCGAAGATAAAAAAACTAATCATTCACCATACTTATTACATCTATTAACGGGTTCTTCATTTGAAAATTGTTTCGGCCCAATCTAAAAAAAATCGGGATGACGCAAATGGTGCGCATCCCGACTGGTGATTGTATCGATATTGGTGATGAAAAAACTTGTCGCTTTTAGAATATCATTGATTGGAAAATGAATGCCAATGCACCGCCTATGTAGCCAATTGCGGCCAGCCAACTGATGTTTTTCAGGTACCAGATGAAGTCGATTTTCTCGAGGCCCATTGCGGCAACGCCTGCGGCGGAACCTATGATGAGCATGCTGCCGCCAGTGCCTGCAGTGTATGCCAGGAATTCCCAGAATGGTCCGTCCTGAACGAAGTTTGCAGCATAGCCTATAGCGTCGGCGGCTTCCATTGGGTACATGCCCATGGCGCCAGCAACCAGCGGAACGTTATCTACAACAGATGACAGGCATCCGATTATCATATCGATGATGAAAATTCCGCCGGTCATGTCCTTGAATCCGTTGTCGAGCGTGTGTGACA
>CALCFP010000486.1 GCA_937900725.1 uncultured Bacteroidota bacterium
TTCCGCAACTACGGTGGCAAGCGCAACATTGTGGGAACCATTTACAGTTAATCATCTGGGAATCACCGATGTCCGCCGACGTGAATTGAACGCAGACGACACTGATTTAAGGTGTGTTCTATAAATTCCCCGATTTATTTTTTTCAAATATGAATTGACATTTAATCATTTGCGTGCTTTTGAATTTTTGTCGTCATCTTGTTGACTTTCACTCAGTCACAGTGCCCGGCTCCTTCATTCAAATCATCAATCTGCCTGACAAAATCTTCAAAATCACAACAAAGCAATTTATAGAACCCACCTTAACTGATTTTCACAGATTTTTCACCATAATTCAAAGACATTAATCAAAAACACCAGTGTATGTTGACGTGGGGTGAACGCTGATTGAATGATTGACAAGTTTCAATTACCCAATTCAAGTTGGTTTCTGACAAGGTTGTAGTAGAACCAATCTTGATCACTTGCGGTAAAGCACGCCTGTGTCGGAATCGCTGTTGTACTTGAGTTGCCTTACAGCAGACTTGCCCGCACCCCACCCGACATTGTAAATCAGGTTGACATACAGCATATTGGCATAATCTTCAACCATTTGTGTCTTGTTTGAAGAAATAAGGTCGGAACCTATCACCTTGTTTATTTCCTTATTGACCTTGTAAAATGGATACCTGACGGCTAAAGCCACGGTCAAGTCCTTGATTGAATTCGCAAGCCGAAGCAAATCGTTTCATGTACATTCAATACAAAACAATCATCAATACATAAACCTTGCATCATCATAATCTGATATTTCCAAAATCTTCTGACTGTCCAAATCCTTGCCTTTGGCAAAATTCCAGGTTATTGACAGGCTCAATGCCCGATTCTTGGTTTTCAGATTTGACTTTGAACTGTTATATACCAACGATGATGAGGTTGTTTTATTGCTGAATTTGTCCTCAATAAATGGGAACAGGCACTGAACACCGAAAGTAAAATTGTTCAACTTGTAATTGATATCCACATACGAGACCTTTTCGTATCCTTCTTTTTTCAAGCCATTCAACATATGGTTGCCATACATTTGCAAGTATGAGCACGAAAAATCGCCATAACTATATTGAGCGTTGAAATACAACGGGAAGAACCAATTGTCGACGGTTTCCGCGCCTTTAGATTCTGTAAACATCTGATACGTGGCACTTCCTTGAACAGAAAACTCGAGACACTTTATTGGCTTATACATTAAGTACAATGACGGTCCGACTTCCGAAAAATCGTGTGCATTCATTGTCAACAAGTTGATTGCGCCATTACGTTCCACATACTTTTCAAACAATTTATGGTACGTATAGTTGTAATCGACATTAAACATCAAGAAGAAACTTGAACTTGGCTGAAAAGTGTATTGAGCGGAAAGGCTGTAATTTGTGCTGTTTTCAACATCCTTGTTGCCTGAACTGTAAAAATTCTGCATTATAAGTATCTTGTTTTCACTCATCTGTTGCAGAGTCGGCATTTCAGTATACGAACTAAAATTCAGATTCACAACATTTTTACGATTCAAATAATAACCCAAATTCACCTTTGGGGTGAAAGTCCAATTTGAAAATCCGTCTTCACGACTGTCAAACGTAGCACCTAAACCAAAATCGTACATAAAGTTTCCTAATTCGGCTGTCGATTCAGCATAAAGATAATGTTTCCAAATATTTACATTGTCAACAGAATTATCCGCAAGTGTGTTTTTGATTGTATTTTTCAAAAATGACCTTTGCCCTTGATAGCCAAACTCCAAAGACATCACATCATTGCTGTATGAATAACACACCTCACCCGCAAGCAATTGTTTATCAGCCTGCATATCAAGCATATCGGCAAAAACAACAGCAGAATCGACGACATTTATCTCTGTTGACAACGACTTTTGTTCATTGCTCATATTAGAATACAAGATATCGGTGGCAATGAAACTGCTTTGGGAAAAGTTTTTTGAAAAATACAAGTCGAGACTGGGATTCAGCGACTTTATACGGTCCGACTGTGAACTTTCACGGCTGAATGAATTTGTATCAACACAAAACATAGAGGTTCCAGAGCCGTCTGTCTTTGTTGTCGACTTGGCTATTGAAGCCGTCATTTGCAATGTATAATCATCGGGCAACTGATTTTGCCAAATCAAAGATGCACTGTTTTGATTTCCCCATTCGTTATATTTCTTTGAGTAATCGTATTCATAATTACTTGACTGAATATCATATTTATAAACACCTGATTCTTCATCCTTTACATCTCTATTATGATTTATGTGCGTGCCAATGTCGAAAGTGAGTTTGTTACGGCCACTTATAAGCGCGACCATTCCTCTTGCCTGCGAATACATTTGCCCTGCCCTGACATAAGCCTCGCCGACAATGCCGTTCTCTTCAGGTTTTACTTTCACATTGACAACAACTTCCGCATCGTTTGCATATCGCAATGGTGGCACTTTATATAATTCGACACTTGTCACGTTTTTGGCGCGAATCAGTTCCAACTCCCCGTCAGAAACCTTAACTCCATTTATCAATATCAAGATAGACTTGCCGTCAATGGTAGACAATTTGTTGTCAACGGCACTTATGTGCAATTCGGGCATCTCCTTGACCAAATCACGCGCCTCCGACGCCGACTGTATCTGTTCTGAAGTGAACGTGTACGATGACTTGTTAAGCCCGATTTTTGCCCGACTTTCAACCACATTCACCTCACCTAACATTTCCGAATCCAATTCGAGTTGAATATCGACATTGACATAATCTTCTTCGGACAAATCAACATTTCGGAAATACGGCTTATAGCCAATGCAAGTTGCCTTGACAATGTATTTTCCTTTCTCCAAATCAATTGAATAATCGCCACTCAAATCTGAAACGGTTCCTGAAACCATTGAACTGTCATCTTCATTGAAAACCGCAACATTGACAAACGGGACAATGCTATCAGACTCTGTGACAACACCATACAGAACCACTTGTTGTGCCAGCAATATTTTCCCGAACAACAACAAGGCTACCAATAAATAAGTTTTTTTACGCATAAAAATGTCCCTTACAACTAAATGCAACACATATCACATTTCCACCACCTTTAGTTCGGTACGGCGGTTTGTTTCCCGACCTTCGGCTGTTGAATTGTCGCCTATAGGCAACGACTCACCATATCCTTTATACGACAATCGGGTTGCATCAACACCGTGCGACACAAGATAGTCGTACACCGACTTTGCACGCTTCTCAGATAGTTGCTGATTGTAAGCCGTTTCGCCAACATTGTCGGTATGTCCGCCTATCTCGAACTTAATGCTAGCGCTTCCGTTGATGAAAGATGCCATTCGGTCAAGTTCGACAAATGACTGTGGCAACAATTCAAACGAGTTGAATTTAAAGAAGATATTGTTCAAAATAGTATTTGCGCCGACTTGCGGTTTCTCCAACTTTATGGTCACTAAAAATGGCTTCGACGCATTGTAATTGTCGACAAGATTGAAGTGCATCGAATTGAACAGATAGCCTGGACTTGTTGCAAGCATCGCATATTGCCGACCTACAGGCAGACTGACAAGGAAATCGCCACTCTCCTCGCTTGACGAAACCGACATAACCGTATCGCCCGACTGCAAATCGAGCAGTTGCACTTGCGACTTGAGCGGACGAAGTGTCTGTGCATCAACCACTAAACCGCTCACATAGGAAACGGGCAATGGTCTTGCCGATTCGGGCATTTCAAACGTATATATGTTTTTGGTATCACTATTGATATTACTTGAGAAATAGGCCGTTTTTCCTGTATTGTCAACAACTAGTCCGATTTCATCACGATGAGTATTGATA
>CALCFP010000487.1 GCA_937900725.1 uncultured Bacteroidota bacterium
ATCATTCATCGCCAAAACGGACGACATACCCAATGCATTTACTCCAGATGGCGCCAATCCATATTTTGTGTTCCAGGATGAGACAATGCCCCGTTCAATAAAACATTTTCAAATAAAGATTTACAACCGCTGGGGCACAAAAATATATAGTTACGAAGACAACGATGGAAGTTGGGAAGGATGGGATGGTAAAACCATAGGTTTCGGCGATGCACCATCAGGCGTTTACTACTACACAATTTTTGCCGAAGGATGGAATGGCGAAGATTTTAAACGCAAAGGCTATCTTCATCTCTTCAGAAAGAAATAAACACATATTTATCACTTGACAATCATTCCGTCCTGCATTGTCACAGTCCTGTCAGACATTTTTGCAAGTTCCATGTCATGGGTAACTATCACAAACGTTTGGTTGAACTTGTCACGCAAATCAAAAAACAATCTGTGCAACTCTTCCTTGTTATGGGTGTCCAAATTGCCAGAAGGCTCGTCAGCCAAAATAACTTCAGGACTGTTAATCAAGGCTCTTGCCACAGCGACACGTTGTTGCTCACCGCCTGACATTTCTTTTGGCTTATGCTGGAGCCGATGTCCTAAATTGAGATATTCAAGCAATTCGACAGCCTTTATTTCGCACTGTTTACGAGTGCCATCATTTATCAATGCAGGTATAATAACATTTTCAATGGCAGTAAATTCAGGCAAAAGTTGGTGACTCTGAAACACAAAGCCAATATTCTGATTGCGGAATTTTGACACATTCTTTTCTGACAATGAAGTTACGTCGACACCGTTAATCTCGACCATGCCAGCATCAGGTCGCAACAAAGTACCAATAATCTGAAGCAACGTAGTTTTTCCGGCACCGCTTTGACCAACTATGGAAACAATCTCACCTTTTTGGATATCAAGGTCAATGCCTTTAAGCACTTCTACCTCGCCAAACGATTTACGAATGTTCGATATTTTAATCATTATATCAGTTTAATGTTCCGTAAAGATAAGATGACTTAGACATAAAACAACTATGACTAATGATTTCAACAAGAATAAATGAAAAAAAAGGGCGCCATGTAAAGGCGCCCTTTAACTTATATTGACATTTTATCATTTTGCTTCATCAGCCTTCTTGCCACGAGTAAGCATATCGTATGTGAGAGGTGTTGCAACAAACAAAGATGAATAAGTACCAACTGCGATACCAATCATCATTGCGAAGATGAATCCACGAATAACTTCACCTCCGAAGATGAAGATTACAATCAACACCATCAAAGTGGTGATTGAAGTATTGATTGTACGAGCCAATGTGCTGTTTACTGCAGCGTTCATTGTCTCTTTCAAGCCACGTTTTGTCTGAATTGCCATATATTCACGGATACGGTCGAATACAACCACTGTATCGTTGATTGAGTAACCAACAACAGTCAAGATTGCGGCAATGAAAGATTGGTCAATTGACATTGAGAATGGCATAATGCTATAGCACAACGAGTAAATTGAGAATACAAACAAAGTATCGTGTACCAATGCAATCAAACTGCCAAGACCGAACTGCCATTTCTTGAATCGGAATGCGATGTATAAGAAGATCACAAGCAATGAGAATGTGATTGCCAATGCAGCAGAAGACTTGATATCTTCAGCAATTGTTGCACTAACCTCTTCAGAAATCATTCGATAATCGTT
>CALCFP010000488.1 GCA_937900725.1 uncultured Bacteroidota bacterium
CGATGCGCTTTTCAGTGCATTGCAAGGGAATCGTTGCGAATATTCGTTTGAAGGTTTTGGCAACAGGAAAGGTGACGCCGAAGCCGAAGTCGTAGGCGGCAACCTGTCGATACTTTGCTCGCTGATGGGTACGCCGTATCAACTCGACACATGCAGTAAAATCCTTTTCATTGAAGATGTGGGCGAGCCGCTTTACCGAATCGACCGAATGATGCAGCAACTGAAAGTTGCCGGAGTGCTTGAACATCTTGCGGGCCTTGTTGTCGGATATTTCACCGATGCTGAAGATAGTACGCCGTCGTTCGGAATGAGCGTGGAACATATAGTTATGGATGCAGTTTCCAGTTACGGATATCCTGTTGCCTTTGGATTCCAGGCAGGTCATCAACAGCCGAACTTGCCGTTGATTTTTGGTAGCAAGGCCAAATTCGTATCAGGCGCCACAACAGGTAAATTGTCATTTTTATGAGCGAGCACAACGATATCGGCCGCAATGGTGAAGACGTTGCAGCAGCATTTTTAGTTCAGATTGGCTACAAGTTGGTGGCTCGCAATTGGCGTTTTGGCCCCAAAGAGATTGACATTATCGCCATTGAAGGAGAAACAATGGTTTTTGTCGAGGTCAAGACACGTTCCACACTTGCCTTTGAACTGCCACAGGAAGCCGTTACACCCAGGAAAATGCGCAATTTGGTTGAGGCCGCCGATGCCTATCTGCAACAACACGACATTCAACTCAACAGCCGCTTCGACATAGTGTCAGTACTCAACGGCAACCCGCCAAAGGTCATCGACCACCTGATTGGCGCATTCCAAGCCAACGACCTTATTTAACCCGATTTTCGATTTCAAAACAGGAGACTCATTTCCGCATCTCATTCGAAAATTATCATTCGTAAAATGAAAACAAAATTTGTAAATTCTAAATTCTAAATTCTAAATTCTAAATTCTAAATTCTAAATTCTAAATTCTAAATCCTAAATCCTAAATATGTATTCCTATCAATATCCACGACCAGCAGTCACAGCCGACATAGTAGTGCTTCACCGTTCGGCGGAAGGAGTGAAGATTTTGCTCATTGAACGGCGCAATGAGCCGTTTGCAGGCTGTTGGGCATTGCCAGGCGGTTTTGTTGACGAGAATGAGGATTTGGCTGATGCCGCCGCACGCGAACTGCAGGAAGAGACAAGCCTTGTTAATCTTGACTTGCACCAGTTTCAAGCATTTGGCGCTCCAGACCGTGACCCGCGCGGACACACCATAACCATTGCCTATTGGGGCGTTACCGACAATCCAGACTCTGCCCGTGCCGACGACGATGCCAAGTCGTTACGTTGGTTCCCGATTGATCAATTGCCCCCTTTGGCCTTCGATCACGATAAGATAATCGCTATGGGACTGAAAGTGGCTGGAGTGAAGAATCTTTAATTAGATGTTGTGTAGATAGACGATAAAACTTTTTATCCGATTTGTTTGTTGTCTTTGACAAAAAAAGGAGATTGTCCTTCAGGGCAATCTCCTTTTAATATTGTGTGTCTGTCTGTTGTTACTTTACAGCAACGTTGGCCATTTGTACGTTATCGTATTCCCCTCTGTCAAGTTTCTCCTTGATTTCCTTGAATGCGTTCAAAGTGTAGTCAACGTCCTCAATGCTGTGAGCGGCTGTTGAGATTACACGGAAGATGATCATTCCAGGAGGAATTACAGGGTAAACCACAATTGAGCAGAATATCTTGTAGTTTTCGCGCAAGTCGTAAGCCATTGCAGTTGCCTGTTCAACGCCACCCATAATGTGAACAGGTGACACGCAAGCCTCGGCAGGGCCTATGTCGAAACCTAGATTGCGGAAACCGTTTTGCAAACGGCGGGTTACAGTCCACAGTTTCTCGCGGAGTTGGTCGCCTTCGGCGCTGTTGATTATTTCCAGACGCTTGATGCAGCCTTCAACTATTGGCATTGGCAGAGCCTTTGCATAAATCTGCGAACGCATATTGTAGCGCAGGTAGTCGATAACGCATTTCTTTGAAGCGATGAAACCGCCGATTATTGCCATTGATTTTGCGTATGCGCCAATGTAGATGTCCACTTCGTCCATAACGTTGAAGTGCTCTGATGTGCCGCGTCCGTGAGGACCCATAACGCCAAATCCGTGAGCATCGTCAATCATTATGCGGAAGTTGTATTTCTTCTTTAGAGCGGCAATTTGGTCCAGGATTCCAAGTGCGCCTGTCATGCCATAAACGCCTTCGGTAATCAGCAATACGCCACCGCCTTGTTCTTCGGCAACCTTGCAGGCAACCTTAAGTTTCTGCTCGCAACTTACAATGTCGTTGTGCTTGTATGAGAAAGCCTTTCCTTGATGAAGACGTTTACCATCCATAAGGCAAGCGTGGCATTCTGCGTCAAACACAATCACGTCGTGACGGGTAAGCAGTGAGTCGATTGTTGACACAATGCCCTGATAACCGAAGTTGAAAAGGAAAGCGGCTTCCTTCTTCTCGAAAGCGGCCAATTCGCGTTCCAGTTTCTCGTGAAGGTCAGAGTTGCCTGTAAGCATTCGGCTACCCATTGGATAAGCCAAGCCCCAGCGTACGGAAGCCTCGCCGTCAACCTTGCGGATTTCAGGATGGTTTGCCAATCCAAGATAGTTGTTCAGACTCCATACCAAGACGTCTTTGCCTTGGAATTTCATATGAGGCCCAATCTCGCCTTCCAACTTTGGGAAAGAGTAGTAGCCTTCCACTTTTTCGCGGTATTGTCCAAGCGGACCGCCCGACGATTCCTTTATTCTTTCAAATATATCCACGATACAAAATTTTTATGATTTGTGATGCAAATGTACTTTTTCTGTTGAATGCTTTGGTAGTATAAATACTTATTTAGTACAAATACTTTAGGTGATCTCCTGATATCCGTCGTGAACGGCAAGTCGGCAGGGTTGTAATCTCACACAATGCCTTCTTGAAGGATGTCGTGAATGTGAATCACCCCGTCGTATTTGCCGTCTTTTAGCACGGCAAGTTGCGTTATGTGATTTTGCTCCATAATGTGGAACGCGTTCACGGCCATTTCATTCTCGTCAATCGTCTTTGGCGTTTTAGTCATAATATCTTTGGCTGTCAACGTGTTGATGTCACGCCCCGACATCAGCATACGCCGCAGGTCGCCGTCGGTTATTATGCCCAGAAGTTCGCCGCTGTTGTCGAGCACGGCTGTTGCGCCCAGCCGTTTCGATGTCATTTCAAGAATTACGCTGTTGATGTTGTCGGAAGCGGCAACCTGAGGCTTCTCGTTGTTGGTGTATAAGTCGCTGACGCGCATATACAGTTTTTTGCCAAGCGAGCCGCCAGGATGATATTTTGCGAAATCGGCAGGCGAGAACCCGCGACATTCGAGCAAGGCCACAGCCAGAGCGTCGCCCATTACTAACTGGGCCGTAGTGCTTGAAGTGGGAGCCAGATTGTTGGGGCAGGCTTCGTGGGCGGCAAAAGCGTTAATGACAATGTCAGCGTGTTGTGCCAAGTACGACTGAGTGTCGCTCACCATTGCAATCATCTTGCTGTTGCGCATTTTCAGGATAGGCACCAGCACCTTTATTTCAGGCGTATTGCCGCTTCGCGACAGCAGCATTACAATGTCATTTTCCTGAATCATTCCCAAATCGCCGTGAATTGCATCGGCAGCGTGCATAAATAATGCAGGTGTGCCCGTAGAATTCATTGTAGCAACGATTTTTTGCGCTATAATTGCACTCTTGCCGATACCAGTCACTACCAATCGGCCTTTGCTGTTGAAAATCAGATTGACGGCGGTTGCGAAATCATCGTCAATCAGGTTTTTAAGATGATTGACAGTATTGGTCTCCTGTTCGATTACATTGGTTGCAATCTGTATTATTTCGGTATTGCTTTTCATTCTAATCATCGGTGTTGCGGTGTTCCAAAAAGGTTACTCCAAATATGTCGGTTTGCAATGAAATACAAAATATGTTTTTATATGCAATAGTGCAGAAAAAATTGCGTACAAAAAACAGTACAAAAATATAAATGGGCTAATAAATTTTCTTAAATTTATTATTGTGTAAAAAAGAAATTGAATGGAACTGAAAGATTATTTAAAGCAGTATTTCGGTTTTGACACGTTTAAGGGGAACCAAGAGGCCATAATCAAGAACATACTTGACGGCCGCGACACATTCGTGCTAATGCCGACAGGTGGGGGAAAATCGCTTTGCTATCAACTTCCAGCAATGTTACAAGAGGGAACAGCCATTGTCATCTCTCCGCTCATCGCGCTGATGAAAAATCAGGTGGATCTTATGCGCGGGTTCGAGTCCGGGGATGAAAGGATAGCT
>CALCFP010000489.1 GCA_937900725.1 uncultured Bacteroidota bacterium
GATCTTCTTGCAAAAATATTTTTTAATTTCCTCGTTTTCATTATAAGCGGCAATGCCTGACGCAGAATCATTTTCGATAAATTCAAAATTTGTCTTACCTTCGGCCATTGAATAAGACGAGTTTGCAAATGCAATCATTGCAAATGCGGCGACTGGAAGGATGTAAAGCGCCTTGGCCTTCATCCAACCTGATGATTTTTTACGTGACATCATAGTTATTCGATATTTAAGTTTACTGTGATTGAAGCTGTTGGCAATAGAATACCACTTCCCGCCAGCAGCTTTCTTAATTAATAATATTTGATATTGTTTTGCATTAATGCCTGAATCAAGAACAGCCTCGTCGGCCTCGTACTCGTGAATGGCGCACAACTCACGACGCATCAGCCACATTGCGGGATTGAACCACTGCAAGCAGCAAAGCACATCGCACACCATAATATCTATTGAATGGCGATAGCGGATATGAGCCTGCTCGTGGGTAAGAATCTCATGCCGGCTCTCTTCGTAGTCAGTCCGATTCATAATGATGTACCTAACCCAGCTGAACGGCGCCTGCTTGCCTTCAACTATTACCAAGACGTTGCCATTTGGCAATTCGTGGCGTTCACCACTGCCGATGAGCCTCAACACACTGACGATTGACAGCAACATCCGCATCAGGCACACAACAATGCCCGATACATACAGCAATTCAGCCAAATAACGCCAATTGACCGTCGATTCGGCAACCGTATCGCCACCAACAATTACTTCCTGCAACATCACCACCGATTGTGCAATGGCGAAATTGCCGCTTGCGGAAGGAGCCGTTTTCAATGTCAATCCGCAGAAAGGCAGGACAAACGACAATGCTATGGTACCCAAAACCACCACTCGGTTGGCGCGATGAAACGTCTCCCTGCACATAAACGATTTGTACAGCAGATAAAATGCTATCAGAACGACTGACACCTTTAAACTATATGCTATTGTTTCCATAATTCTACTTTTCTTCAATTTGACGGATTAAATCTTTCAGTTCCTCGACCGACAGGTCATCCTCGCTGACCAATGCCGAGACTGCATTCTGGTACGAGTTGTGGAAATACTTGCCAATGATGCCCTTTAGCGTCTGCTTACCGAACTCGTTTCGGCTCACATTGGCATAATATTGGTAGGTTGGCCCGTATGCCTTGTGAGCAACGTACCCTTTTGCCTCCAACGCGCGCACCATTGTAGATATGGTATTGAAATGCGGTTTTGGTTCATCGTACAGTTCAACCAAATCGCGCACGAACATCGGACCTTTCTCCCAAAAGAAACCCATGAGTTCCTCTTCCTTTTTTGTCAACTTTTCCATAAACCTATCTTGTTTTTTGTAATACAACGCTAAGGTAACTAAAAAATTATTCCATGCAACTATTTTTTATAGTTAGGTGCAATATTTTTTTAGTTTAATGAAAAGACTAAAGAATTTCCGTTCGTCACAAAGAAATTAACAATCACCCCCGAAAATAGGAAGTTATCAACAATGGTGTAAAAAAGTGGCTAAAAATGGAAAGAAGTGGGAATTTATCACTTATTTTTGAGCCTTGATTAAGTGTCTGATATGGCAAACTTTATAGGTGACTATCGTTGTAAGGTCGATGCAAAAGGCCGAATACTGTTCCCCGCAGGGCTCAAAAAGCAGATGGAAAGCGGCAATTGCTTTGTCATAAAGAAAGACCTGTTCGAGCAATGCCTTGTAATGTACACATCGGCAGAATGGGAACGCCAAAACGAGATTATCAGAAGCCAAATCAATCCATTCAACAAGGAGCACAACCGTTTTCTGCGCGGATTCTACCGCGGGACAGCCGAGATTGAACTCGACAACAACGGACGTCTGCTACTGCCAAAACGTTTGCTCGACGAGGCAGGCATCGACAAGGACATTGTGCTGTCAGGACAAGACACAAAAATTGAACTCTGGGCCGAAAGCAAATACGACGCCATGGAAGAAGATGAGGAAGAATTTGCAACACTGGCCGAGAAGATAATGAAGGGCTCGTCAAATGCGGAGGTGTAAATGGAAGCATATCACACACCTGTCCTTCTGCAAGAGAGTGTTGACGGACTGAACATCAACCCAGCAGGAACTTATGTCGATTGCACCTTCGGAGGAGGAGGACATTCACGCGAAATTTTGTCAAGGCTGAACAACGACGGCCGTCTGGTCGCCTTCGACCAGGACAAAGATGCATTGGCAAACCGCCCCGACGACAAGCGCCTTACACTCGTACACGGCAATTTCAAATACCTAAAAAACTATCTGCGGTTTGAAGGATTTCCGCAAGTTGACGGCATTTTGGCCGATTTGGGCGTTTCAGGACACCATTTCGACAGCGAGACAAGGGGATTCTCGTTCAGGTTCGACAGCCCGCTCGACATGCGGATGAACCAGCAGGCCGACTTTTCGGCCCAGAACATAGTGAACGAATACTCGGTTGACCAACTGGCATCGATGTTCAGGATGTATGGCGAACTCGACAACGCCGGACGCGTGGCATGGCTGATTGACGGCTACCGCAAAAGCCAGCGCATAGCATCAGTGGGGCAACTGAAAGAGGCAATTGCACAAGTGACTCCGCAGAAGGCGGCCACAAAGTTCCTCGCAAAAGTGTTTCAGGCCCTGCGCATCGAGGTGAACCACGAAATGGACGCACTAAAGGAGATGCTGGAACAGACATCGGAAGTGATAAAACCTGGAGGCAAACTGGTGGTGATAACATACCACTCGCTTGAAGACAGGCTTGTAAAAAATTATATGAAGAACGGCAAGTTCGACGGACAGGCCGAAAAGGATTTGTTTGGGAATGTGGATGTTCCGTTCAAAATGGAAAACCACAAGGTTATTATTCCCGACAGTCAGGAACTGGACGAAAACAGCCGTTCGCGCAGCGCAAAACTGAGAATAGCAGAAAGAAGGTAGGAAATGGACAATCAGTCAAGGAAAATATCGATAAAGGGTTTCTTGAGCGGAAATTTTTTGAGCCGCGACGCCTTTCTGAAACAACTGCCTTTCATTGTTTACCTGACAGTATTGGGATTGATATACATAACAAACCACTTCAACGCGGAAAAGGTCTTGCGTGAGACACAGAAACTTGAAAAGGAACTGCACGAGATGCGGGCAGAATCAATAACCCGCGCATCGTACCTGATGGAGATAAGCAAACAATCGCAAGTTTCAAACCTTGTGAAAGAAAGAAATTTAGGACTTGAAGAAGCGGTTACTCCGCCACGACAGATAATAGTGAAACGATAATGGCCGACAAGAACATAAAAAAGAACATAGAAAAAGCAAAAGAAGCTTTATCCAACGGCGTTGAATTATTAATTTGCGTTGATAATGGCATTAGCGCTCTCGAGCCAATTAAATTTTGCAGAGAAAATGGCATTGATGTTTTAGTATTGGATCATCATGAAATTCCAGAAGAAATTCCTAACGCAAACGTAATCATGCATCCTTTTTGGTCAAATTTTAACAAAAACTCAACAAGTGGAGCATCAACTGCATTCTTTTTCTCGATTTATATGTTAAAACGTTTCGACAAATATTTGTCTACATTAGCCTCTATATCGATCATAAGCGATATGATGCCATTAAAAGGATATAATCGTGATTTGCTAAAAATCGTATTTTCTAGATATTTAGATGGTGAATTTGCAAATATCGATTTATTAAAAGGAGAGGATGCGTTTGACGAAAATTCAATTGGCATGTCTATAGCTCCTAAAATTAATTCAGTTGGAAGAATAATTGAAGACGAATCAGTTAGTGATATAGTTAAATATTTTGTTTCAAATGATTATAGTGAGGTCTTAACCTACTATAACTGGATTAATGAATTGAACAATCAAAGAAAAGAAGCATCAAAATTTTCAGCAGAAAATCCAATTGATATTTCAAAAGACGATCCGGCAATTGTGATTAAAGTTGATGAGAAAGAAGGATTAATCGGTTTGATTGCAAATTCTCTCATGAACAAATATAAAAAACCAGCTTTAATGTTCCCTTCATTTCCATTTTCTCCTTAAGTACCAATACAATAACGCAGCTACTACCGCCCCAAT
>CALCFP010000490.1 GCA_937900725.1 uncultured Bacteroidota bacterium
AAAAAACAGACGTTGCGTAAATTTGAGACGTTGCGCATATTTGTGACGTTGCGTAAATTTGAGACGTTGCGCATATTTGTACGGATGAATGATTTTTGGGCAACAAAAACGAATGAATAACAGGCAATAATAACAAACAATGCCAGACAAATTCCAGGACAGATACCGCATACCATCGGCAAGGGCCACGTTTCACGATTATAACGGCGGGACGTATTTTGTCACCGTTTGCCCGGCGGGGCGGGAACATTTTTTTGGAGAAATTGTGCGTGATTGCAATCCGACGGCAATGACCGAACAGCAAATGGTTTTGTCACCAATGGGGCAATATGCCCACGAACAATTTGCAAATGCCCAAACACATTATCCGTATGCCGAAATACCATTGTTTGTGGTAATGCCCAACCATATTCACGCGGTTGTGATTATTGACGGGGAAAAAATACCAAACGACAAACGCCGAAACGTCAATCAACAAAAAAACGACACAACATCGCAGAACGACCTGTCAACCTCAACACAGTGAAAGATGTGGCTGTATATGTCTATGCACCAATTGGTGACTTGCAATATTTTAGTTACCATATCAACGGCGTTTACGTGACATTATGGCTTGCGCTTGAACTTCGCTGTTTGATGCGGTTCTGAATCGTGTCAGGTACGCAATCAAGTCTGCACGCTTGAAGTAGTATTTTTTTCCTGCAGGACAGAAAAATGGCAGTTCGTTCCTTTCGGCCAACTTGTAAAGGTAGGATTTTGACAGCGACAGGTAGCGTGAGGCTTCCTCAACGTTCAAGATTTCTTTTGTGTTTTCGTTTTGCACTTTTAGCAGGCTTGCTATGTCAGCAAGCATTTTCTTTATTTCTTCCATAGTTTTATGTGTTTATGTTGGCAACATTACCAACGCCACAAAGAGAAACAAAGAATAACCATGGGGGCCCCCACGATGGGGTACAAATTACGCAAGCAATTTTTCATGAACGCCAAGCGTCTCTAAAATTGACTGTGCGGTTCTTGCTTCATTGTCAGCAGGAAGAAAGCCTGTTTGTTCTCGTATATATTTACGTATTGAATCAGTTGAAAAGCCTGTCATTAGACTTATTGCATCGGCTATGCGTGACGCATCGAAGTTGGCAAGGCTAATTCCCGCCTTTTTGAATATTGCCATACAAAACGATGATGCGACTTTCATTCTAACTTTGGGTTTTATGATTGTAGATGTTTGCTTGTTTGGCTCTTCCAACATTATCGTTTCGTCCATCAGGTTCAGTTCCTCATTTACCACGCTTTCAAGGTCGCCAACGCTGTAATATTCTTTTTGTCGGATTCGGCAACGCAGTTTTAGTAGTTCAATCTTTTTTTCAGAAGGATTTTCAATCTCAAAAGCGTTCATCATCGCATCCTCAATTTGCTTTTGAGTAAAGTTTAGTTTTTTTATCATGGGTGTTTAGTTTTTGCTGTTAGTGTTAACACTAATTTCGTTCATTTAATCCACTTTCCGACTAATTACTGACAATGGTATGTTATTTATTGATGAAAACTTCAACGCCAGTGGGGAACCAAAGAAACCAAGCCGATTTGCACAGGGGACTCCCGTTATTTTTTATTGGGATGCGCTCCCGTTCGTATCGGGATTTACGCGATACACATTATCGATTAATCGCTATATTTGCACACGAAACAATTAGTTTTTTTTCATAATAAGGCCTGTCCGTCGTGAGATGTGCAGGTCTTTTTTTTGCTGGCATCTTACGCAGGGCACCTCTGGAAAGGTGTGGGTACAGTCTCTCTCCCAAACATTCATTTCATATCAACAGTATAACTGAAATTTTTATTATCGGAATTGGGGCCAAAGATGAATGCATAAGAGTACAAATTCTTCCAGTTTTCTTGAAAAAGTTTATTTCCACCTTCAGCATATCGCATTGTACGTGCAGTTCCAGCATGAATATTGTATTTGAGAGGCAAATCCATCTCCATCCCGAATATCTGCTTAAGTTCGTTTACGTAGTTCTTAATCTCCTGTTTAAGATTTCCTGATTCATCAAGGATGTTTTTATATGCGCCATCAACTTTTGAATAATTTAATCCGTGACTTTCTTGGCTTATATCGCAGTTGAACTCATCATGAAAATACTTTCCAGTCCTATCCTTTACTTTAAACTTTTGTGCAGGGTCCTCGTTTGACACAAAATCGATCAATTTTTTGATTGACTGAGAACTACCAGATTTTTCATAAAGCAAAGGCCACCATTTGTCGGTATTTGGCTTATATTTTCCGAGAGAGGAAAACAAAGCATCGTCTGCCCGAAGGATTATTTCCCCTACACGAAGGTCATATTTCTTCATTCTATCGGTTGGCGATGATTTGAGGTCTGGCAGTTGTACATGAACGCCTTCCCTTTCCATCATGGCTATGAGGAAATGAATTGTTCCAAACGGGTATTTATGGAAATAGTCGCCAGTAAATGTTCTATCACACAGCATAAGATTCGGGTTGATCTTTGTTTTCATAGAGCCAATAAGGGCGTTGTGTTTCTTGTCATATCCGATAATATGCTGTTCGATGCATACCACGTCGGGATTTACGACATATAAGTCTATGTATATCGGTTTATAGATTGCATTTTCACCGACTTGTCTTTCATACTCCGAATCGAGCCACACATAGTCCCAACTATTGCTGAAGCCAACAATTCTACAGCCATAGTATTTTTGCAGGAACATACCAGAAAGGAATCCATCAATATCAGTATTGATTACTATATTAGGATTATTGGCGAACAGTTCTTTTAACATGTCTTTACTGAATTCTTATTTCACGCCCGTATTGACGTTGGTTTCGGATAAAGTGCTGTAATGCAACATTGTTGCATGATCATTTGATTCTAAAAATAACAAAAAAGCATCAAGAAAATGCACCACATAAGCAGTGTTAATCGGAATCAGGAGATTTTACTATTCCATTGGAATCTTCTTCTGGCGGGAATTGAACATTTTTTGAATACTTCTCTTGCAACTCTTTATCTCCAAACATGTATCGAGCAAAGAAATTTACGAGCCCGACGTTTATGCTGTTACCAAATTGCTTATAAGCCTGCGCCCTCTTTTCATCATACTCAAATGCATCGGGAAAGCTTTGTAATCGCGCACACTCGCGTGGGGTAAGGAACCGTTTCCGCTTTCCGATGATGCTCGTTTGCGTAATTGCCACTAATGCCGGGAAATAGGTTCCTGGTTTCACGCGCAAGCCAGACGGACGAATCTGCATAATGTTTTCCCAGACATCAGGATTCTTCACATCGCCAACTTGCCATTCAAATTTAGCCTTGGCTCCAAAGAAGTTTTTATTCATCCGTGCCTTTGGCAACCAATAAGACAAGAAATCCTTGTTGTTTGCCCACAATTCATTGTTCTTGCAAACAAAGTTTTGCAGCCATTTAGGCTGTTTGTCCAATGTTCCATAATATGGGTTTTCTTCCAAGGGGCACAAACAATCCGCCCATATCGGGAAACCTGGAAGTCTATCGCATTTAATATTGCGGATGAATTCATTCCAATTATCAATCCACTCTATTTGGTCCTTTTTTAATTGATATGATTCTAAATCTGTAATTTCATCATCGCTTAACAGGATGTCGTCTATTGAACATTTTGGAATCTTGTTAATGTTAAAGTAGAAAGGAGGTATTTCACCAATGTCCTTTCTAACACACATAATGAAGACACGTTCACGATGTTGTGGCACTCCAATATAGTGAGGGCTAAAAATAACAGGTTCGTCAATCACATTATAACCTAAATCGACAAGACTATCATGTATAACCTTCCATGTATTGCCATGGTCGTGGCTAGCCAAATTTCTAACATTCTCCAATAATGCATATTTAGGTCGATGATGTTTTAAGATTCGGCATATGTCAAAAAAGAGTGTACCCTTAGTCTCGTCAGCAAATCCTAATCTTTTACCCGCTTTTGAAAATGCCTGACAAGGGAAACCACCACACAAGACATCATGTTCCGGAATGTCTTCAGCAGACACTATTGTAATATCGCCATCGGGTTTGATTCCATAATTACGCTCATATGTTTTTCGGCAATCGGCATCAATATCACTAGCATATACACATTCACCGCCAAGGTCGGTCATGGCTTGATGAAATCCACCAATACCGCAAAACAGGTCTATATACTTAAATCCTTTTTCGATGTTCATTTCACATCAATTACACGTTTATATTGACTTGACAATATACGAAATAAACTAAATTCATATTTTCCCGCATTTTCATTGAAACACGCATGTATTAGTCTTCATGTCAAGGTCGAGCCTTCATCTCAATGCTACTGGTTCCGTCCATGGCTTTTGAAACCACAATCTGTTTTGGAATGAGTTTCAGTTCAGGCACATGCGAAATAATGCCTATCAAACGGTTGCCATCGGTTAAACTGTCGAGGACATCCATTGCCTGCAAGCGTGAATTCTCGTCAAGCGAGCCGAACCCCTCGTCGAGGAACATTGTATCCAGCTTGATTCCTCCTGCCATCGACTGAATTTCATCGGAAAGACCAAGCGCCATCGACAGCGAGGCCTTGAATGTCTCACCACCCGACAGCGACTTGACTGTGTCAGTGGATCCGTTATAATGGTCGATAATGTCAATATCAAGACCTGTCTGCGAATTTCCGCCCAACGGATCGACACGGCGCTTCAACTCGTATTTGGCACCTGTAAGCCTCTGCATGTGCCGGTTTGCACGGGCAATTATCCTGTCAAGGAAAACCGTCTGTACAAAAGCCTCCAGGTCGATACGGCTTGAACCGGCCAACTTGCCGCACAAAGTGTCACTCAAAGGCTTTTTCCAACGCAGTTCGGCATTTGCCGACTCGCATTTGGCAAGTTCCTTGCTGATGGCGTCGAACAAGCCCAAATTCTGCTGACGGAGACCGGTTACAATATCTTTCCGTTATATCTTTGAACAATACCGGTTACAATATCCTTTTCGTCTGATAGTTTCTTCACCTCGGCATCAATTGCGTCCTTCATTGCCTTTTCTGCATCATAGTTGAACTCGCATTGTTTTGCAGCCAATTCTGCCAATTGCTTCAATTCACCGTCAACCTGTGCGGCTTCGTTTCGTATCTTGTTCAGATTGCCGGTGGCGGTTTCGATATATGTGTCGATAGACTTCACACGCGTTTTCAACTTAGTCAAACAATTCAGTGCCAACTGTTTACCTTCAAATTGCAATTTTCCGGACAATTCACGCTTTTGTGCTGAGTCCTTCTGCATACGTGCTTCAAGGTCCACTTGTTCCTTTTCGTCGGCGACAATGCCGGCATTCAGGTTTTCAATCTGCCTCTCGAATTCCGGAATCCGTATTGTCTCAATATCCTTCTTCAGTTTGACATTGGCCTCTGCCTCAGCGATTTTTTTATCTAAGTCAGCAATATCATTCAGGTTTTGGCTCTTTTTTTCGGTTGCCTGGCCGACAATGCTTTCAAACGGGCAATTGTCGAGCAGTTCGGCATTGGCTTTGCCAATTCGCCCACGGATGTCTTCGAGCAAGGCTCTGTATGAATCGAGCCTTGACGATTCGTTGTTGACGGACTTGGTCTTCTCCTCAACAAGGTTGCTCTGCTTGTCGATTTCATCCTTGTTCGGAGCATCCGACGACAGTTGAGCCTTTTGTGGATGATGAACAGAGCCGCATACGGGACATGGGGCGTCATCTTTCAAAGTGGCGGCCAATATGCCGGCCTGCTCTCGGAAATAAAGGTCTTGAATATTGACCAGCTTGCATTTTTCGGTCTTCAGCCCGTCAATAAGTTTTGCGACCAATGCTTGCTGGTCGGCTATTTTTAGCAATCCGTCGGCGTGCCTTGCCATCAGTTCCAACAGACCATCGAGTTTTTTGCCATATTCCAGCATTTGGTTTCTCAAACCGGCATTTCGCTCGCGGTCGGCACCGGCATCGGCTAAAGAGGCAAGTTGTTGCTTGGCTTTGGCCAATGAATCAGAGATGGCCTGCTGTTTGGCACGGTTTTGCCGCAAGCGTCCAGTAACGATTTCGTACTGCCTCTTTCCTGCCGAAAGCGATTTTTCAATCTGCTCAAGTTTGTCGTACGATTCAAGTTCGTGCTCGAGTGCGACAGTTTTGGCAGCCAAAGACTCACGTTCCTGCTTCATCTCGCTTGCCTTCGCGAATTCGATTTCGCATTGAGCAACATTTTGAGCCATAAGCCTGCTTTGTTCTTGCTTTTGCCTATGCTTTTCAACATTTTGGCGATGTGCCTCCGCTTCCGCCATACGGGCAACCACAGACATACGCCGATTGTTTTCGGCGTCAATCTTCTTGTCCAATTCGCCGTACTTTTCAGAATCAATGTCAACCATTTTACCAATTATCGGCAATAATTCCGACACACAAACGGCTGGCGATGGAATTGAGCAAATCTCATTGAACCGGCTTGTTTCATCGCATTCAACAGGCTGTATTTGAGAGATATAATTATTAATTACGCTATTATAAACATTTACATCGGACAGAAGCGAACTAACTTCATTAAAGACCTTTTCTTGCAAAAACTTATAGTTGTGGGTACGGAATATATCGCTGAAAATCGCCTTTCTATCCTTGGTTGAAGCCAATAGCAGCTTTCGGAACTCACCTTGCGCTATCATTGCTATCTGCCTGTACTGATCGGCATTTACACCCAACAAGTTTTCGATATACATGTTCACGTCGGACGGTCTGGCAATAGGCTGGCGACCATCGGGCAAGAACAATGTTGCCTCGGCCTTCTGCTCTGTCATTCCGCCGCCTCTGAGTGCTGGCCTTTCATAAGAAGGAACGCGCTCCACGCAATATTCCTTTTCTTGATATTCAAATGTGAGCCGGACAAAAGTCCTTGTTTCAGGCTTGGCGTAACGTGAGCGAAACATCGACGCGTCACGGACTTCACCACTGGCCTTGCCAAACAGGGCGAAGCAAATGGCGTCAAAGATTGTGGTCTTTCCGGCCCCGGTGTCGCCTGTGATCAGAAACAGGCCTTTATTTCCAAACAGGCTGAAATCGACTTCTGTCAATCCGGCATACGAGCCGAAAGCCGACATTTGAAGTTTTATTGGTCTCATGGCTAACTTTCCTTCCAAACAATTCTGATAAGCTTGTCGACGTATTGACGTTGCTGTTCATTGAGATCGACTCCCATTTGCCGAGCGAAAAGTTCGGACACGTAGTCGGCAGGCGTTTTTTCATCAACATCGTCCAACAAATCAAATGTATTGCCAACCATGCTGGTACGGGCATTGTCGTAGCGCAACTCCATAAGATGTGGATAAACGCAACGCAGCTTGCCGATGGCATCAGGCACATCGTCAGGATCAGTGAGCGTTATGCGCAGATAGTCGTCGGCGACGGCACTGTTGACGGAACCGGCATCGGCCAAAAGTTGATCGAAATTGCCAGTCAGACTGTGCCAGTCACGCAGTGGTGAAAGTGGCACCGTGCTTATTTGCACATCGCCTTTGGCCCTCATTTCGACAATGGTGACCGACTTGTCCTGGTTGATTTCAGAGAATGAGTATTTAAGCGGCGTTCCGCAGTAGCGGATGGTTTCTGAACCACAGTTTTGCGGAGAATGGATATGGCCCAGTGCCACATAATCATAGCCCAACAATTCGATTCTCTCTGGGCGGAATGGGAGATGTTTGTCATCTCCTCCATGTGCCAGCAAGAT
>CALCFP010000491.1 GCA_937900725.1 uncultured Bacteroidota bacterium
CAGGTGGCATTGCGGCTCGTCTCGAACGGCAGGGATATCTACAACCTCAAGGCAACGGACGGCACTAAGCGGAGAATCCGCGACATATTCGGGCTGGCATCGGTCAACAAGCTGTCCGATGTGGCTGCCGAGACCTCGGTGGTCAATGTGAAGGGTTTTGTATGTGCACCGGAAGATGCGCGCAAGACGGCGGGCCAGCAGTACTTTTTCGTCAACGGACGATTCATGAAGCACCCAGGATTCTACCGCGCCGTCCAACGTGCCTACGACCAACTTCTGCCCGCAGGCAAGAACCCTACATTCTTCATTTACATCGAAGTGAATCCATCGACCATAGACATAAACATACATCCGACAAAGACGGAAATAAAGTTCGAAAACGAGCAGTCGATTTGGCCGATCCTTCAGGCAACGGTAAAAGAGGCTTTGGGCAAGTTCAGTATGACGCCATCAATCGACTTCAGCATCGAGAACAGGCTCGAATTCCCGACATTCAACAAGAGCGACGAGGTCAGACCGCCCGAAATACACTACAATCCAGGATACAACCCGTTTGAGAGCAACAAGACAAAAAGTTCCTGCCAACAAGCCACATTCAGAAGCCGGATATCGGGCAAGGACATTGATTGGCAAAAACTCTACGAAGGTTTTGAAAACAGCCACGCAACGCCAAACAACGCCGAAGATGCCGTCGCAGCGAACAGCGATGCCGAAGCACAACAGGGCCTGCCGCTTGACAGCGAGCAGCAACTGCAAACGAACGGGAAATTCTTCCAACTGAAAGGAAAATACATTCTGACAAGCGTAAAATCGGGACTAATGGTGATAGACCAACACCGCGCTCACGAGCGAATACTTTTTGAGAAGATGATGCTCCGGAACACTGACGCCGACGCTTCGCAACGCCTGCTATACCCCGAACGCATCGACCTAAATATGAAAGACACCGACCTTTTCAGGCAAATGATGCCAGACCTTGAGAAACTGGGCTTTGAAATCAACGAACTTGGTGGCAATTGTTTCTCATTCTCAGCAATTCCCGCCAATTTCCCCGAAAAAGAAGTCAAAGACTGGATAAACTCAATGCTGATGCTGGCTGGCGAAGACTACATTGCACTAAAAGACTCGATGCAGGAAAGCATCGCATCGTCGATGGTCCAATACATGTCCATAGGCTACGGCAAGCAACTGTCACAAGAGGAAATGGCCGACATAAACAACAGGCTTTTCGCATGCAAAATGCCCAACATCTCTCCATCCGGCAAGCCTATTGTTTCAATTATCGGGATTGACGACATTGACAAACTATTTAAATAAAGCTATGCAAGGATATAGGACTTCAATTTTCGGGAATCTGCCAAACGTGACAAAAAACATTCTACTTATCAATGTCATTGTATTTTTGGCAGACCAACTACTTTCGCGTTCAGGCATCAACTTAACTGACTGGACGGCTTTGCACAATTTCCAGTCGGAACACTTCACTCCAATTCAGTTTGTGACCTATATGTTCATGCACGGCAACATTGCGCACATATTCTTCAATATGTTTGCTCTTGTAATGTTCGGCCGTGTTCTTGAGCAGGTTTGGGGAGGAAAGCGTTTCCTGACATTTTATCTGGTGACAGGCATAGGCGCCGCGCTGTGCCAAAACATTGTGGGATACGTATCGCTATCGAACCTGCATGCGGAAATAACAGCCTTTACAAACACTCCCGACCCCGACCTTTTTATGCGGCTGATACGAGGCAATCTGGACCATCCCGCCACATGGGTCAACAACCTGATCGACAGTTATTCGGCATCGCCAGACAATCCTGCACGAAATCGCGGCAACTTCTCTTTGGTCCGCATTTGAAATCCTCTG
>CALCFP010000492.1 GCA_937900725.1 uncultured Bacteroidota bacterium
ACGCACAAATCCTTTGGGGATGACCCGCTTGTACTCGTACCAAAAATCGAACATGTCGCCCACAAGGTACAATTCATCAGCATCGGCACTGATTGAATCCAACCAACTGACAAAGAGTTGCTCCCGCCACTGCGATTCTTTGGAATTCGGATATCCCAAATGCATATCGGATGCGAAATATATCTTGCCCACCACCTGGTTATTTAACTGTTGTCAATTCGGCAAGTTTCGCATCAAGCTGTGCAGGCGTAAGGTTCTTTGCCAACACGACACGATTAGCATCGACTAAAACGTTGAATGGAACGGACTCGACACCCAACTGGCGAGCTACCTTGCTATCCATATATGCCAACTCGCTCACGTGGTTTATCCATATCAGACGGTCCTCACGGATTGTGTTCTTCCAATCGTCGAGGCTGCGCTCGAGCGCTATTGAATAGATGTCGAAGCCTTTATACCTATAATTGCGGAACACCTTGCGCAACTCCTGATGGCTCTCACGACACGGACGGCACCAACTGCCCCAAAAGTTCACAAGAACGTATTTTGCCTTCAGTTTCGACAAGCGGATTGTATCGCCATAGGGATTCGACAACGCAATGTCTGGAATCGTGTCGCCCACAGCAATTTGCCCGCCACGTTTGTGCTGCATAAGTTCCGACGACTGTGCCTGACGAACGTAACGGTCAAGCATCATTGTTATTGAAATGGTATCGTAACGGTTCATCAAGGCCGTATCCACCATTATGAAATAATCCAAATCGGGAATGATGTTGAAAAGGTTGGTACGCAAGCCCAACTTCGACGACAAGGCCACATAACTTGCCAACGAGCCTGGCTGTTGCCTGATGAAACTCTCGTGCAACTGACGATCGGCATTTAAGACGGAATCAGACAAGGCACGCACTCTGGCAACAATGTCGCCGAAATTGCGATCAAGCTGATGCGACATGTAATAATGGTCCAAAGTATCTAACACATAGTTGCAATGATTGTGCTTCTTGAGCAATTCAGCCAATCTCTCCGATTCTTGCGAGCCAGAGACTGAATAATTTTCGGAAATGTTCGGATATTTTGCCACAACAGCAACATGTTCGTCAGGGCAAGGCAGTATGCGGATATTCTCTTCAGGTTCGATGTAAAGCACAAAGTCCTTTGGCTCATCACATTTTTGGTTGAATGCAAAACCTCCGTTTTCATCTATCAAAATGGAATCAGGCGTAAAACCGGCCTTTGTCATATCGATAATCTTGATGAACTTGCCCTGTGCACCTTCTATCTGTCCATTAACCGACAGATAATGTTCAACCACAGGCTCCGAATTGCACGATGCAAGGAGCAGCGCCACTACGGAAGTGTATAGTATACTTTTACGCATATTGATTTCTTTTTCGGCAAATATAGATAAAACAATAATAACAATGACGTTGACTATCAACGTTTGGAAATCAATCTTAACCTTTCGTTAACTGTTTTTAACTCTGCGTTAACCATTTGGCATTCAATCATAATCTACCTTTACAACGTTAAAGAAAGAGAACAAAAGTTTCTTCATAGATATAGTTGCTAATGTGGTTCCCAAACCACTAAAACGGGTCAGACTTCCATTCTGGCCCGTTTTTTTCTTGACAATAAATCGTTTTGTGTGATAAATTTGCCAGAAAAAAGATATGGCAGGAATCACATACGAAGCTGAAACCAAGCAAATTGTAGAGCAAATCAAGATTGACGCTGCAAATGTAGCCAGTCAGCTGGCTGAAACGGCGCACCTGAAAAAAGGCCAGATTGTAGTAATAGGATGCAGTACGAGCGAGACTGTGGGGAACGCCGTCGGCAGCCACTCCATCCCCGAAATTGGACAAGCCATATATGACGGAATCAACAGCGTTTTTGCGCCATTGGGCATATTCATAGCCGGACAATGCTGCGAGCATCTGAACCGCGCAATAATAATTGAACGCGATGCCATCCGCGACGCAGAAATTGTCAATGTTGTGCCTCAACCCAAAGCCGGAGGTTCGTTTGCGACAGCATGCTACAAGTCGTTTATAGAGCCTGTAGCCGTAGAACACATCAAAGCCGATGCCGGCATCGACATTGGAGACACTCTCATAGGCATGCACCTGAAGGAAGTTGCCGTACCTCTAAGGCTAAGTCAAAAACACGTTGGCAAAGCCAATGTAGTAACAGCGCGCACTAGGCCTAAATTCATTGGTGGCGAACGCGCCTGCTACGATGATCTCCTAAAATGAGGACGCTCATAATTTGAGCCAACTAATTCAAGGGAACTTCTATAAATTCCCCGATTATAATGACTTCTCAACAAGAGGTATTCTTCAATCTTTTGTGTGCTTTTGAATTCTTGTCGCCATCTTACTGACCATCAGTCAGTCACAGTACCCGCACTACTCCTTCGTTCAAGTCATCAATCTGCCTGACGAAATCTTCAAAACCACTACAAGCAATTTATAGAACTCCCCTCAAGAATATTCTATGAAAAGATGTTTCCCATAGTTCACCGTTGCTTAACAAGCAAACACATTACAACTATATTCAAAATAAAAGGGCTGTTCCCGACGAAGAAACAGCCCTTTGAAAACTTTATCTATTGTGTTATATGCCTATTAGAATGGAGGAAAGCCACCGAAACCACCGCCGAAGCCACCAGGGAAGCCACCACGTTGGTTGCCGCCATTCTTGCCAAGAGTATTGATTGTGTAAACAACCTGAACCATTGCATAGCAGCCTAGGTTATTAGTTTCAGAGTCGGTAACACCGGTTGAAGTAGTAGATCGTGAAATCAAGCTTTGTTGCTGAAGGATATCGTAAACCTTCAAACGGACTGTCCAACTGTTGCTTTCAGTGAAGCGCTTGCTCAACTGAGCGTTCCAAATAGCGGTATTACGGTCATTAGAGTTTTCGCCATAGCCTTGATAAATTCTATAGTTGAAGTCAGATGACAAATCAAACTTGGCAGGCAAGTGAAGATTGCCATCGAATGTCAAAGTATAGTTGAATGTTTCACCATTGTTAGACAAGTTTGTATTGGCATTATCACTCTTGTTGTACATAACCGAACCGCTAAGAGTGAAGTCAAACACATCACAACGATAGTTGGCCTGCAATGTTTCACTTAGCATCAATGATGTAGTAACACTCTTTTTCTTGTTTAAAAGTTGTGTTGCATTCTTCTCACCAGTCAATGTCACATTTTCATTATAATTGGCCATGGAACGCGATGTGATAGAGAATTTCTGGTTTGAAAGTGGAGTTGAGATAGTGAAGAATCCATTTGCACCCCAGTTGCCATTGACATTTTCCAAATGTGTTTCTCTATTGTTGGTAGCCAAATCATAATATGTAACAGTTGCGTCAGAGATAATAGTATTATTGTATGACAAGTTAATCATGATATTACGACCAGAAATTCTATTGAAATCACTGAGGCTTAACGAAATGTTATTTCTGAACGAAGGTTTCAAATCTGGATTACCATATTGAAGCAATTGTGGGTTGCTAACATCAATTACATCCTGCAAGTTTTGAACACTTGGAGCCTGACTACGTCCATTGTAGCGGAATTGCAAGTTGCGTGTGTTGGTAAATCTGTACTCAAGTCGCATTGAAGGTGCCCAGTTTACAACTGACTGCTTGGTATCTTTGCCAACATTTCTTCCGACAATATTATCAACCTTTGACTCCTGCGGTTGAAGCGACACGCCCAAATTGTAGCGCAACTTGTCATATCGGCCTTGCCAAGCCAATTCAACACGGTGATTGACATATGTATTCTCCACTTTACTACTCAAAGAATCAGTATATTCGACACTGTCTTCTTCATAGACATAAGAGTAAGAATCAGAACCTTGATTTTGGTAACTGTAACGCAACTGAATGTAGTTCTTCTCAAATACAGGCTCTACATAATTTATTTCGGCACGAATATTGAAA
>CALCFP010000493.1 GCA_937900725.1 uncultured Bacteroidota bacterium
AAGTATCACAGGTACTGGGTTTTTAAGAAGTCAAGTGAGAATGATGGTGGGATCAATGCTTGCTCTAAATGAAGATAAGATTGATTTATCACAGATAAAGAATTGAGAACCACCAGTATCCTTGCCGGCGTGAGCCATAGAAAGCACGCCACGGTCGTGGTATTGGTTCCCGCCATTTGTCTCGCACTTGATGCAATAGCCAGGTCCGCCTGTGCCTATGCGTCTGTCGCCAGGGTTGCGGGAGAATGGGCATCCACCCTGAATCACAAAATTTGGAATCACTCTGTGAAATGTCAGTCCGTCGTAGAACCCCGATTTCGCCAATTTGATAAAGTTTTCAACCGTGTTTGGCGCGCCTTCTTCGTAGAAATTTACTTTCATCACGCCTTTTTCTGTGTGTATTTCCGCTGTTCTTGACATAGCAATTGTGAATTAATATATGTTGCGAAGATAACTAAAAAGAATATTTTTGTGTTGTGATTATCATATGACAATCTATATCAAAATTCATCTTGTTGAATGCATACCATGCATAGATTCCTTATGGCTTTGTTTGTGGCCTTCGTATTGATAGGCAGGGTGCACGTGTCTGCGCAGTGCCAATATGAGAAGAATGTAATTGATGCCATAACGGAATCGCAGATAAAGATTACACAGCCAGTGGCTGTGGCAAAACTTAACAACAACCCGTTGTATTTCAAAGCACAAAGTATTGGTAGCAAATATAGATTCCTGAAAATGCGCTATTACAAATACAATGGATTCTCTATAAACGAGGCTCGTGAGATATCGTTGAGGTTGACTAACAACGAGGAGATTGTCATTTACCCTCGTCACGCTGCTGGCGACACAATAAAGTCAAATGTTGAAACAGTTTCGTCCATGCTCATTTACCCATTAAACGCCGAGCAATACGAAAAGTTGAAACGCTATCCCGTCAAGGTCTTCAAGTATTTTGTCAGTACAGGATTCGTCGAGGTCCAAATCAAGGAGAACAAGCAGACAAAGATTATGGACATTATGAACTGCATTGATTGATTCTCGATACGTTTGCCTTTTTTTATTTAATGACTTGTAATAATAACCTTTAATTTCCGTTTATTGCAGCGTTAGGCAGCTTATAACCGAAATTTTAATACTTTTGACGCACAAAATAGAGTATGACAAAAAGACTGATACTGATATTCGTACTTGTTTTTGCAGTTGCCGATTGTGCAACGGCGCAAAAGAAACGTCCATGGTGCAAGCCGTTCTATGATGCCGAGCCATACCATTTCGGCTTTGCGTTTTCTTTGGGCAAGACGGGCTTCTGTGTAAGTTATTCCGAGGCATTCAATGCCCTGGACACAGTCTATTCAGTTGAATACAGCGGAGGTGCACTGTTCGGAGCAAGTATGGTGTTCAATCTAAAACTTGCCGACAATTTCGACCTGCGTACGCTACCGGGTCTTGCATTCACTCAACGTACATTGTCATATCTTCTGGAAGATGCCGATGTGCCACCAGGCCAGGCATTGCGAAAGCACGACATGAAGATTGAATCCACATTGTTGCAGTTCCCCACAAGCATCAAGTACAGGGCTATACGGGAAAGCAATTACAGACCATATGTTTATTTGGGCATAAACCCCACTTTCGACTTGGCTTCGCGTAAGAAAATCAAACCCGAGGAGGCACCAAAAATCAGACTCAACAAGTTCGACATTTATGCCGAAGTGGGTATCGGGCTTGATAACTACCTAAAATACTTCAAGTATTCTACTGAACTGAAGTTCTCTATCGGCTTGCTTGATATGGTTAAGCAGGACGGGACGGAATACACCCGGTCCTTTGACCGTTTAGGATCAAAAATGGTTACTTTGGTGCTTTGCTTTGAGTAATGGTCAAGGAAATTACATTGTCGCTCACACCGGAGCAGGCTTCAACTGAAGAAAAATATCTGCCACTGGCAATGTCTCAGTTGGGAATTTCACGTGAACAAGTTTCGTTTTGTCAGTTACGTGGACGTTCCATTGATGCACGAAGAGGGCGCGTGCGCGTCAATTTGAAGTTGGATATATATATTGATGAATTGCCCAAACCCGATGATTCAATTCAGGTTGAATATAAAAATGTCGATCATAGCCAACCGATTGTGATTGTCGGGGCAGGACCTGGAGGATTGTTTGCCGCATTGAGATTTCTTCAGTTGGGATACAAGCCAATCATCATAGAACGAGGCAAAGACGTACATACTCGACGTCTCGACATTGCCGCCATTCATCGTAATCAAGGTGTCAATCCAGACTCAAACTATGGATTTGGTGAAGGCGGTGCAGGCACTTATTCTGATGGGAAACTGTTTACAAGGTCGAAAAAGCGTGGCGACATTTCTGAGGTCCTACGTATATTGAGTGCTAATGGCGGCAATCCCGACATTTTGATCGATGCGCATCCGCACATAGGTACTGACAAACTGCCCGGCATAATCGAGAATATTCGTAAGACCATTATCGAGCATGGTGGTGAAGTCCATTTCGAGACAGGCTTCAAGGAAATGGTCATAAAAGACAACAAGGTTTTGGGCATTCGCACCACTGCCGGCGACGTCATCAATTCAAAGGCTGTGATATTGGCCACAGGACACTCCGCCCGTGACGTATATTTCTCATTGCATAGCCAAGGTGTTGTCTTGGAGCCCAAGTCGTTTGCAATGGGGGTCAGGATTGAACATCCACAAGAACTCATCGACTCAATACAATATTCTTGCAAACAGAGAGGTCCTTACTTGCCAGCCGCCGCATACAGCCTTGTACAGCAGTCGGGCGGACGTGGCGTATATTCATTTTGCATGTGTCCTGGCGGAATAATCGTACCAGCGTCAACCGTGCCAGACGAGATGGTTGTCAATGGCATGTCGCCTTCGAACCGTAATAGTCAATGGGCAAATTCGGCTATTGTTGTTGAGTTGAGGCTGGATGACATTCCCCAAGTCTCTGATCCAATCATGGCAGGGCTTGAATTCCAAATGCAATATGAGAAATTGTCATTTGCCAATGGAGGACAAGGTCAGATAGCGCCGGCACAGAGGGTTGTCGACTTTGTAAACTCTAAATTGTCAGGCAGTTTGCCACGGACGTCGTTCACGCCAGGAGTAGTGTCGTCGCCTTTGCATCAATGGATTCCAGACTTCATAAGGCAACGCTTGCAAGATGGTCTGCAACAGTTTGGCAAGAGAATGCACGGCTTTTATACTAACGAGGCGTTGCTTATAGGAGTGGAAAGCCGTACTAGTTCGCCGATTCGCATTCCTCGCGATAAGGATACATTTCAACATGTCCAGGTGTCAGGCTTATTCCCTTGCGGCGAGGGAGCTGGATATGCCGGAGGCATTGTGTCATCGGCTCTTGATGGTCAGCGTTGTGCAGAAAAAGTGGACTTGTTCATTAAAAACAACGTTTGATTACATCTTTGTATGGTTTAAAGTTTACCTTTGCGTCCGCATTAAAAAAAAGATGAAATGTATATAGGTAGTCTCGCCGAACACAAGCAGTTTGATTCTTTGCATCCTTTGTTTGCAAAGGCGTTTGAATATTTGCAGTCTATTGATTTCACTGAATATGACGAGGGAAAGTACCCTATTGACGGCAACGATATGTACGCTTCCATTAGCGAGTATGTCACCAAAAACGACGGTCAGTTGGAAGACATCTTGAGTATATTGATATTCAATATATTGTAAGCGGGAGCGAGATGATCGGATACGCCAAGAAGGGTAATCAACCAGAAGCAATACCTTATTCAAATGAACGCGATATAGCCTTTTATGAAGGTGAATACGAACAAGTTAAGGTTAATGCTGGCGATTTCGTTATTTTCTTTCCAGACGACCTGCATCTTCCTTGCCTTAAATGTGACAAGCCATCAGTAGTAAAGAAGGTTGTTGTCAAGGTTCGTGTGAAACCAAGCGAATCTTGATACTCTTTCCTTGTCAGTAATTTTGGCGCTTGAACTCGGCGCACACAATGGCAGTTGCAATCGATACGTTCAGAGATTCCATTTCTTCTGTCGGAGGCGCATATGATGGAATTTTTATGTTCCGGTCCATCAATTTGCTTAATTCCGACGACATGCCTTTCGATTCGTTGCCCATCACGATTATTGCGTTTCCAGATAGTCTTGACTGATAGATATTTTCACCATCGAGGCGCGTTCCATATAGTGAAATGCCGTTTTGCTTGGACTTCTTTGCCAATTCAAGCAAGTCGCAATAGTGCACATTGACCTTGAAAATTGCGCCCATTGTCGACTGAATCACTTTCGGATTGTAGATGTCGACAGTGTCGCGGCTTGCGATGACGGTCCTGATGCCGAACCAGTCCGCGAGGCGGATGATGGTGCCGACATTTCCCGGATCGCGGAGCGAA
>CALCFP010000494.1 GCA_937900725.1 uncultured Bacteroidota bacterium
TCCATGACTGATAGCAGGCTTTCCGTATAGCTTCTCCCCTGCGAGTTTCATACAAAGGTGAAGTGCCGATGTACAGTTGCAAAGGGCAACGGCATATTTCACTCCTGCCTTATCAAATGCTGGAAGCATTGCCATACCGAGATTCTCGTCTGTTCCGTAGCCGACGAAGAGTGTCTTGACCTGCTTGTTTAGCTTATTGACATCCTTGAATGCGCCATTGTACATGTCTTCAAGTGTCTGTCCTGGCATGAAGAATATTGCTCCACTGAAAGTGCCGATATATGCAAACTTATCAAGGTGTGTGAGTGCGATGTCATAAGTTTCCTTACCGCCCCATGAAAGTCCTGCCATGGCACGATTGTCGCGGTCGGTCTTTGTGCGGAATGTAGCGTCAATCATTGGGATGAGATCCTTGACAATCACGTCGTAGAATGATGCGCCGAATTCAGCCATTGAACTGCCAGGCTTGAATCCTGCAGCAACGTCGCCATTGTCCATGACTACAATCATGGGAACGACAGTGCCGTCGGCAATGTGGTTGTCCATGATGTTCTGCATGAAGCCTTGTGGCGACGCCCATCCGGTCTCGTCTTCACCCATGCCGTGTTGCAGGTAAAGAACAGGGTAGCGCTTGTCGCCTGATGTCTCGTACTCGGCAGGAGTGTAAACCATTGCACGGCGGAATTTCTTTTGTGTCTCTGAATAGTATTGAACGGAACGGACTTGTCCGTGTGGCACTTGTGCGGGACGATAGTAGTCGCCTTCGCTGCCTTCTGGAATCTCAATGCCACCGGCTGCACGGCTGCAACCAAAGTATGCAGTTGTTTGCGGGTCGATTACTGAAATGCCGTCAGCAATTAGGAAGTAGTAGTGAAAACCTACAGGAAGAGAGTCTGTAACAACGCAGAAATTGCCTTCGGCATCCTTCTTCATTTCGAATTTCTTGCTGCATATGTCGACAGTTAATGCAGAAGTGTTTGGTGATTTGTATTTGAAATAAACGCGGTTGTGGCTGTCAACGCGAGGAAATTCTGCGCCAGGAATGTTTGTCGAGGCGGCTTGCGTGTTTTTCATCAGTTCGTCAACATTGCTGAAGACGTCAGTGTCTTGTGCCGATGCCAAGAACGGGAAAGCAACGGCGATTGCTAAAAATAGTCTTTTCATTTTCTATAATTTTAATGTGTTAAAAATCATTGTTGCAAACATAGCAAATAGGTTTTTGATGACAATTTTTGTCAATATTAAAAAAATACGTATTCGTGTGTGGCATATTGGCGTTCGTAGATTTTGCATTCTGCATGAGGACTAAATAAGGCGCAAAATGGCAAAAAAAAAACAGGCGCTGAAAGCAGCGCCTGTTCATGTTCAGTTGTAATCCCTTGTTATTTTATTGCTTCCTTGATAGTCGCATTCAGTACATGGACATCGGTCAGGTGCCCACCAGTCCAGACAACCCAATACAGGCCACATTCTCCGTCATCATCTTTAAGTTCAAGCATATATCTAATGTCGCCCAGTCGGCATGTGAACGATTGTTCTCCCAAGTTTTTTAAAATCAGTCGTTGTCCAGGACATATTGCTTCAATCACATCTACTGATGAGCAGATAATGCCGATTCCCCAGTTGTCCATACGCTCTATGGTGCCAGAGTCTGATACATAGGTCATTTCGCCTTCCGCATAATAGTTGAATGATACTAAAGCATCGTCGCTATAGCCTTCAAATTCCGATGCGTCAATGAAACTGTCTTTAACCTTTATCTCGTGTTCTTCTCCATATTTGATTGCTTTTTGGAATGTGACGCTTGTTACAACAAGTTCGCAAGGTAGTTTGCTCATAACGTAAAATTCCAAAACGTGTGATTTGCCGATAGAGTCAAGGTCAACTCGTAGTGTGGACTGCCCGTTGACTATTGGTGCTGAAGATGATGATATGATGTCGTTGTTAGTATATCTTGCATTTAGGTAAAGTGTGGTTGAATCGCAAATTATACTGTCAAGTGATACTACTATTTGGTCATAATTACTGAAATCGGCAGATGGTTTTATGCTGTCATCGCCAAATTGCCATCCCCAGCCAGCCCAGTCGCCGGTATAATATACGTGGTGGCTTATTGAATCGTAATGGCTCCGCCAGGTCAAATTGGCTTCGTCTAGATTTAAGGAAAGGGAACTCCTGTTTTGTGTGTTTGAACAAGACAATATCAATAATCCAATTAAGGAGATTCCTAGGTTATTCAGGGCTTTCATACTTTTAGTTTTTTAGTTAAGTGCTTTCTACGATATGTTTGTCGTCTGGTTGCAAAAATCATTGTTTTTATTTGACAAAATACGTTTTTTTTTGATTGTTGGTTGTTCTTTTATTGATAGTGTGCCCTTTAATTAAAAAAAAAGCAGATTTCATCATGTCGAAAATCTGCT
>CALCFP010000495.1 GCA_937900725.1 uncultured Bacteroidota bacterium
CATTCGACAAGCCTGCCAACATTTCGTTATCGACTGAATTGACAGCAGAAAGTGCCTTGTTTTTCTTGAAATCGCCTGACTCTGAATTAGCGTAAAGCACATCCCACGTATACTCACTTATCTCATTATCGAACTTGCGATTAGATGAATATACAAGAATGTTGTTGTCAGTTGTAAGCATTGGCGTAACGTCATCCAGATCGCTATTGATGCCTTTGCCCAAATTGACGAAAGTGACATTCAAAGGCGACTTCACTAATCTTTCCGCATTATCGATATAGGCAGCAATAGCATCAGTTTCAATGACATTCTTGCTTTTAGTTTTAGCCTTAGACAATACGGCACGAGCATTTTCGAAATCATGATTATACAGATAAGCCCTGGATAGTGCGATAATGAAATCATCCTCCTCGCCATATTTGACTTCAGCCTTGAGTAGATGCTTTAGTGCATCGGCAGGCGCTGAATTGGTTCTGATTCGGCAAATGCCCATGGCGTAATTGACGTCAACATCACTTGTATCTTTCTTATATACATTAAGGTAATATTTCAATGCAACTGAATAGTTTTCCTGTTTAAAGTGGAAATTTGCTTCACGGGCGTCTTGCGAAGAAGCGAAAGTCGGCAATAAAGACAATAATGCAATTGTTACAATCAGCTTGTTTTTCATACAATAAATAACTGAATATTTATTTTAACGGCTTAATCAGAAATGTTTCTGCAGGATATTCATCATTTCCAATATGGACTTTTCTGGATGTTCTTTCCGTTTGGCCTTGGAAATACACCTCAATAGTATAATCTCCCTCATACAATTGTGCGAAGAAAATGCCTTCCTCCAACACATCCCACAATTCGACAACATTTCCAAAATTATCATATATGGTAGCGTAGGCTTTAGGCATTGCCTCATTATATTGGACTGCGTCGCCTTCGTTATTTCCGACAAGAACAGTACCTGTCAAAGTAAATGGCTGTACAGATTCTTCGCCGAAATCCAAACGGTAAATGTCCATATTTCCTACGCCTTCCTTGCGCTTGGCTGCAATATAGGCGCTGCCATCAGAAGCGAAACTAATCTTTGTATTGTCTTGAGGCGTATTGATAGGTGGCCCCATATTTGCAGGACGGAACCAAGTACCGGAGCTTTCATTAAAAGTAGAACTGAAAATATCATATCCACCAATATTATTATGTCCTTTTGACGCGAAATACAATCTCTTGCCGTCAGGGCTCAAGGTAGGATAATTCTCATCATACTCGGTATTGATATCTGTGCCCAGATTCTGCGATGGTCCCCATTTGCCATCAGGCCCTTTATGAGCGACATACAAATCCAAACCTCCGCGTCCGCCTGGCTTATCACTTGCATAATAAATCGTATTGCCATCAGCCGAGAAGCAAGCACCCATTTCAATGCCGTCGGTATTCATATCAGCAGGCAATTCGGTTACTGGCGCCTTTGTGAACTTCACACCCTTGCGAGCGTACATTTTGATATCGTGTGTTGCGTAATCGCCATTGGCATACACAAGTATTTTGTTGCCATCAGCAGATATTCCGACTACGTTTTCGTCATCATATGTACTGATTGGTATTTGGACCTTGCTTGACCAAACACCCTTTTTCAGCTCACTGTACTGACCGCTATAGATATAAGAGTCGTATTCCTCGATATAATGGCTATTGCTTGAGAAATAAAGCAATTGATTGTCAAACGTAACGACAGGGACAATCTCATCAGCTTTGGTATTGATTGTTGTATCCAATCGGGTGAATTTCACATTTGCAGGATAGTTATAGATTTCCTGTGAATATTCACACATCTCAATCATTCGGTCACATTCGAACAAATCATTTTCATCGATGCCGACCATCTTGTAATCATAAAACGCATCAATCGCCTCTGTAAAACGATAGTTGTACATATAGGCCTTTCCGAGGAAGAACTTTGTACGAATAGGGTAATTATTGAAACCTACCACATACTCCAAAAACGGGATAGCCTTTTCTTTGTCGACATTGGTCTCGGTGTAGCATACACCTATCTTATAGTTAAGGTCAAGATTTTCCTTGTCGTATTTGTAAAGGACCTCATAATTCTGAAGTGCAAATTCATAATCACCTTTCTTAAAGGCATTTTCAGCATATTTCTTTATCAAAAGGATATCAGCGGCATCTTGTGCCTTAACTGGCATTGAAAGAGCCAAGAATAATGCAATTGCTGACAGCAATCTATATTGTAAGGACATTTTAATGTTGTTTTCAGATTTAAGCCACAAATATAAGAATATAAAATAATTAGTAAAACCCATTTTTTCATTTGTGGACGCCGAATAATTCAGTCAGGAAAAAATGTGCAGATAACGGCTACATCAAGCCATCATACACATTTGCACCAAGTTGAGCCTCACATTGCTGGAAACGTCGGCCCGTTATCGACTGAAGCAGGTTTTTCATAGGTCCGACCTTGCCTGACGAAACAAACAAATCGTTTCCCTTATGCTTCTTCTCATTCTGCAACGATTCGCTTTGAAGAACATCGCCGACTCGTTTGGCTACTGCTGGTGCGGGGTCGATAACCGTCACAGCAGGACCTGCAATTTTCTCAATTGCAGACTTGAAAAAAGGATAATGCGTACACCCCAAGACAATCTGGTCGACATTGCCATCAATCATTGGTTCTATGTATTTCTGCAACAACGGCAGAGCCTTGCCAGTATTATATTCGTTCGACTCAACCAGTTCAACCAATCCGTCGCCGACCTGAACTATCACATTGATATTCTTCGTGTATTTTTCGCTTGTAGCCTTATATAGACGACCGTCGAAAGTGCCTTTAGTAGCCAACACACCAACCTTTCCTGTTTTTGTATGCAGAGCAGCCTGCTTGATGGCTGGCTCCATTCCGACAAAAGGGATATCGTACGATTGACGCAGGTTGTCTATCGCGGCCGCTGTAGCCGTATTGCAAGCCACTACAACAAGTTTGCAACTGGCCGAGAGTAATCCGTCAACAATATTGTGGGTCAACCCGACTATCTCGTCAGGAGACTTGTGTCCATATGGGCAATGACTACTATCGGCAAAATACACGACATCTTCATTTGGCAATTGCCGGCGGACTTCCTTCCACACTGACAAACCGCCCAACCCTGAATCGAATATTCCTATCGGACTTTTGTTCATTTTTGGCACGTCTATAAAAAACAATATCCAACGAGATACGTTGGATATTGCCATGTCATTTATTCTTGATAATTACTGAATGCCTAATTTCTTCAAGACAAGTGGCAGCAAATCGACACTTTGGTCAGAATTGAAAAGGACGGCACCAGAACTCATGTCAAACACATAGATGAAACCGTTTTCAGCAGCAACGTCGTCTATTGCCTTTTTAGCCTTGTCGATGATTGGCTGCAAAAGTTCACCTTCCTTTGTGCTCAAATCCTGTTGAGCTGTTTGCTGAAATGCCTGAAAGCGCTGTTGAATACCTGACAATTCGCTTTCCTTTGCTTCACGCAATACTTGAGGAAGTGAATCGGCCTGCTCCAAATATTGCTGATATTTGGTTTCAAATTCAGTTTGCATAGCAGACATCTGGTCTTGAAGTTGCTTTGCA
>CALCFP010000496.1 GCA_937900725.1 uncultured Bacteroidota bacterium
TATTCTTTATATATTTTATAAATATTTTCATCTTTAATATTAAAAGAGGGCATAGTTGAGTAGATCTTAATTTTTTTATCTAATAAATCATTTTTTTTGTAAAAATCATATATAAGATTATATATTTTTATATAAGCAGAGCCTTCATCATTATGAGTTTTTGATATAGAATTTTTTCTATCCAAATAATGATACGCACTTCCTTGAAAATAATAAGCATTATCAGTCATTATCAAAGAAGTATAGTGATAAAATAAATCTTCATTTACATATCCAACAGGGAATTTAAGATTATTTTTTTTAATAAACTCCTATTTAATACATGAAAACTGATCAAATTATAATTTGTCCTCATTTAAAATATCTTTCAATTCTTCCAATCCGAATTCTTCAATTACAACATAATCGTTTATTTCATACGGTTCTGCCAGAACTGTAACCATATTGGTTATTTCATTGTAATACTTTTCGTAAATATCTTTGTAAAGCTCACATTTGTTTTCTCCCAATGTTTGTGTGAATATTAGTACTACGGGTATTTCAGTCTGAAGTTCCTTGATAAATTCAGCTTCTTCAGGTTCAAATCTATTGCCTATGCTACTTACACAATACCAAGCAATGTGTATGTGGTCTTCAGCATTAACTGTTTGTCTTCCATGAATGTACTCTTTTAGATTTTTTGCCATTTCCTTGTAGTTGCCAAGTTCAAATCCCTTTGTGTCGAACAAGTGTATAGGGGAATCTTCATTGCAATATTCTTTCATGTCTTGTGTAACTGGTTTGCCGATGCCGGTTTTTGCCTATTCTTCCCCAAAAATAGCGTTGATCAATGTACTTTTTCCAACTCCAGTTTTGCCTGCAATCAGTATGTTTACTTTTCCTAATTCCTTTTCAGCATCATCGATTGCTTTTTGAAAATCAATTTCGTTTCCCATTTGCGTAACGTTTTAATTTTCCTACTCATTTATCAGGCTTTTCGGTTACTCCTTTTTTATTATGACGCAAAAAATACGCCGACTGTACAAATTGCATGTACAGTCGGCGTATTTTTTGAAATATTTAAGGTAGCGTATGAAAAGACTTAATTATGCATCTTACTTTTATATGAACTTGTGCATTACTTTATACCACCAATCCCAAGAATATCCTACTGAAGGGTGGTATATGCAAAATGCCATAATATTATTGCCGTGTATAGCATAGTGCCCGTTTTCTATGGCATAATTGTCAAAAATCGCATTTGTCGCATCTATCCAATTTTGTGACGGCAGGTTTTCCCACAAACGCTTCCCCCAGACAATGATAATCTCAGGACTGTACTTGGCAAGTATTTCGTAGAAGGGACTTGACGAATCGGCATACTGTTCTTTGGTTCCTGCCACGCGTGGCCCACAAAGTGGAATTTGGAGGTAGTTGTAGAATAGAAGCGATTGCCAAATGTCTACACTTTCTCTCTTGGTGGTTTCATGCCCGACGAGTGAACGTTCGAATTTGCGGTAGGTCTGCATCCAATTCTCATTTTCTGATAGTGGGTCGAGGTAACATTTTATTACATCTTGTGTAAGTGTCGGTATCGCATCAGACTCATTTGCACAATAATGGCTATCTCCAAGTACCATGATGCGTTTGCCGAATATGCCACCTTTGGAGTAGTTTTCACCTACAAAAGGAAGAAACTTAATTGTATTCATAGATTCTTGATTTTTTTATTCATAGCATCATTACTATGTAAGTCATTTTACTGTATGTATGGTGCCTATACCCATTCATTATCTAAATAAGTTTGAATGACTTGAATATGTCAAACATACAAGTTATGGCATTGTTTACCTGGCGTGATTCAGAATGGCCAGTTTGGCACCAGCGTGCAAAATGTTCGCAATTGTTGAAAATGATGTTGTACCGTCCTTGCAACTGTCCTATTTTACTCAACGCCCTGTGAACAATTTCTTCGCGTGCATATTGTGGCTTGCCAATTGTATCAATGTGGATGTTGTCGCCAGAAGAAAATGCAGTAAGAGTTGCAATCCTGACATCGGCAGTTTGAGCGTTGAGTTCGTCTGCGTTGTCTGGTGCAAAATGTGCGACATTGCCATTGCCTATATATACACCGAAGTGTTTGTACAATCCTCCTTGGCGGTTGACATATATTATATCGCCAGGCTGAAAATTGTTGTCATGACTGATTGTTCCCATTGTCTTGTTGCAATGTTGCATTTCTTACTTGTACGTAATCAGAATATTAGCAACATAACTTCATTAACATATTATCGAATTTTGAAGAGAAAACGTTAAGCGTTTCAAGCAAATGGCTTTGGTACTTCAAATAATTTGCATCAATATTTGAATCATCCAAGTCAAGTATCTTGTCAACAATTTTGTCCATTGTTTTTGAGGTGCTGTCCAATTGGCTTTCAATTACTTTTACTCCAATTTTAAACTTTTCCAAACTAGTGCCCATTTGTGCCTTGTAGAATTCCAATTGCTTGTCGAGCAACTCAATGTGATATTCCATAGTTTTAATGGTGACAACCGCATCTGTTATTTTGTTTACTACTGAGCAGGCCTTGTCAAAATTGTTGTCCAATATTTTCAGGTCGTTGTCAATTGTTGTCAGGCAAGAGTCGAGTTCTTTGTTCCCAGTGATTTTTACAGGCTTGTTGTTGCCAAATTCTGTTCCATCGGTTAATTCTTTCATGTCAAATGGTGTTTGTTGTTTTTAATTAATTCATAATCACAGTGTTTGTAGATGTCCTAAAAAAGATTTTCAAGAACACTTTGCTTGCTAAAGTCGATTTCTTCACGTTCAAAATATCCGTATGCATCTTTCAGTTTTTGGTTCTCGTCGTTGTCAGAGTTAACCATTTTGCGTGTTTTAGCGCTTTCGATGATATTTGTTACCGTGTAGCAAGCAATTCCAACTGCGGCACTTCCAAGTATCCATGCAACAAATGCCCAAAATCCATGGTTTGTTATCCAAAGCCATGAGTGAACCTTGATTATCCATGCCAGTACGGCGAGGGCTGTGCAGATGTTGCCGATTCGGCGTATCCATTGGCGTTGGTTATAAGATTTATGAATGGATACGCGTGATGACATATAGTCTTGGTAAACCTTGTTCTTTGAAAGACTATCATTTATTGCATCGCTTTGCGGTACAGGAAAATACAATGTTGGTTGTGTGTCAAATGGTCTCATTGGCTCATAATCGAGTGTCAAGGCGGTCAGGTGCATGTCGGTCATTAGGTAGAAGTCCTTTGAGTTGATTTCTGAATCATTCTTGGTCATGGCCTTTTCAAATGCCTGTTCTATCTTGCCAGCGTAGAATTTCTTGTTTATTTCTTGGTTTACTGTGTCGAACCCTGGCAATACGCTTTGTGACCTGTGCCTGCCTCTAATCCATGTGTTATATTCCGTATAGACGTGATGGGCCATGAGCGAGCAGTATTTTGCCCTTCTGTATATTTCAAGCGCCGACAGATTTCTTTTAGAAAGAGCATTGAACGTTTTGTCGTCATTTAGGACTTTTGAGTAGTCTAAATTTGCTTCCATATATTTACTGAGAATTTGCTCTTGTTTCTCCAAAGTCTTGTCGGCCAAAGGAAGTATGTCTTTTATCGACGCTATTTTTTCTTTGGCGTACTTCTTTTTTATCTCGAGCAGTTCGTCAAGTTTGGCATTGTATTCCCTTACCGACCGTATCCGTCCTGCCATTTTGATTGCTCCGCCAATAACGGCGGTTGCTACGCCAACTGCCATTCCGCCTTTGACTATGTTTGGGTTCTTTGATGACAGCACTTTCTTGCTTAGCGCAAATTTGGCTACGTCGAATGCCACGTTTGCAGCTTGTGAGTATGAACTATCAATTTCATTGGCAATCTCTTCCAGTTGCGGCAGAAGCACGCGTTCCATCTCTGTGATGTTTTTTAGGGCTTCCTCGTTGGTGGCAACTTCTTCTGTCGATTCGGCAAAGAGCACCTTCATGTCTATCTTGTTTGTGTCAGGTGTCATGGCTTTTCTTTCCTTTCTTTTTTTGACAAAAGAAAACGCAGACTGTACAAAAAATGAGTACAGTCTGCGTTGGAGTGTTAATATTTTATTATGATCAGATTTTTTAAGTTACTCATTCAATAGACACATTAACCCTGCGGTGTTCTTCTCTGCTATTCAATCCTAGTTTTCCATATAACTCTTCGCCATAAAACTTAACAGTTATTTTTTCTGATGCTATGCCTGATGCTAACAAGCAATTTTTTACAGTTTCTGCTCGTTTTTGCGACAATTTCATATTATGAGCATTTGTTCCCAAATCACATGCATAGCCTTCTACCAATATATTTGCATTCCTATTTGTTTGCAAGTATGCTGAAGCAAACTCTTTAATCAAACTTTCATCAAGCAACTCGCTAGAGTTCTTTTCAAACAAAATGCCAATAGAAGGAATGACAATTTGCTGTACAGTTCCTTGTTTTGCAGATTCGACTGCTTTTGAATATAAAGTTTGAAAAGACTCTATATTATCAGCAGTGCCATTTATTTTGATTGAGGAATTCAACGCAACTGCTTGCGACATGGCAAACACAAATTGTTTTTCTTCAACAACAGGTACTACTGTTCCTTCAAAAGATTTTACGGGGCGAGAAATGTAGGCATAAGATGCTACCCCCAACACACAAAGAATGGCAATAATAGCGATTGCCCTTTTACGTTTACAACTGTTACAAATCGATTTTAATCCATCGACTGTCTTTTCGCTTTTGCTGAATTCTTCTAATGGTAATTCTTTACCACATTTAGTGCATTTTTTTGTTTCCATAGTAATTAAATATTTATCGTTTATTATACTACTGTTTTTTCAAATACATTTTTGAATATTTCTTCAAATTCTTTATATGATTCAGGTGTTAACCATTCTTTTGCATATTTTCTTATCTCAACAAACAGTTCTTCTTTTGTTGAACATTTTTCAATGACTTTCGCTAGTCCATTATGAAATGTTCCTGAATTTACGCCACAATGTCGTCCACCATGTTTAAATAATACACTTTCTGTATTTTGCACTAATTCAGTAAGCGCTAATGCCAAGAAAGGTCCATCATCTCCCCATTTTGGATTCAACAGAAAATCTTCGAAGTTCTTAGTCATTAACCATTCGTGTTTTCCTCCCCCTTGACGTATTGCTCGATTTACTTTCTCGCGTATTTTAGGATTCTCTAATAATTGTTTAACTTGTTTTTTATCTCCCATTGCCAATCGTATAAAAAACTCCACCATGCCTTTTTTAGACTCTGTTTTAGTGAAATAATATTCGCGTAAATATTCAGGATGTTCTAGTAACTCTTTCAGTTCTTTATCTGTGAGTTTTATAGGTCCTTTGGCTAAAATTTCATTTAACCTTTGCATTATTTTGGTTTTTGGAAGAAGACTTTTTAGATAACTTGACTCTTTTGATGTTTTTCTTTTCCCGTTATCGATTTTTTTACATATTCTATTTGTATGTCCCTTAATGGATTGGTATATTTTGTTAGTTCTTATCCCGACCTTGCTATATAAAAATCTCTTTTCCAAATTGCCATATTTATCTTTACCGATTTGCACTATCTTTTGAAATCCATTCTTGCTTTTCCTTCCTATAGTCTTAGTTATCCTTGAGGCTGCTTTTGCTGCCGATGTCTTTGCAATTTTTGTTCCTACTTTGCTTATTTGTTTTCCTGCTTTTTGGGCTATTCTTGCAGCAGCCTTTACAGCCGCAGGCTTACTTAATTTTCCTATGACTTTCCCTATTGGAATTTTCTTCAATGCTTTAGGAAGAAGTATTGAGCCGACATTCATACCAATTTCTGTTGCCAATGTTTTGTACGCATCGCTAGGATCTTCTCCATTTTCACGCGCTTCATGAACATCATATGCTGCTGAACCTATGGCTAAATATGCGTCAACTTTATTTAATGCCTCATTTGCAATATCTGCACATTTTGCAATGGCTTCTCCTATTTCTTTTTTGCCTATTACGCCTCCAACAGGTGGAGCAAATATTTCCACTGCTGCTAAAGCACTACTTGTAATAATTACAGCCTTATTCCAAGTATCGCGATGCTCTTTATAAAAATCGTTTGCTTTCCCCAATAACGATTTTCCTGAATCACGTTCCTTTTGTGTTGTCCAAATTCCATTATCTGTTGGAGTGCCATTGATCAATTCACCCTCATACAGGTCACCATTCCCGAACAGCACACTGGCTTCTGTCGGTAGGTTATTAGTGCCATCCCAAAATGCTGTGATTGCGACATTTTCATCATTGACATTTATATAAAGAGTCCCATCACCAAATATTTTGCCATCTTCAAACTCTCCCTCATATCTACAGCCATCTTGAAAATGGAATATTCCCAAGCCATTTATGGTGTCATTTACAAATTCACCTTCATAATAGTTTCCATTTTTGAAATGGTAGCAACCTACTCCAAATCGTTCATTTTGATAAAAATCACCTTCATACCAATCTCCATTGGCATAGTTCATCTGCCCTTCACCGTTAATCCATCCGCCTTCAAACTCTCCTACATATGTAAAATCATTGCTGATGTATTGTCCTTTGCCTTCCTGCAAGCCTTGTTTCCATTCACCTTCATAAACATCTCCTGATGCGTATTCATAAATTCCGAATCCCTCAAACTGGTTATTTAGCCAGTTCCCTCTATAACTATCGTCATTGGCATAGACGCATTCTCCGTATCTGCATATTTGACCATTGTCCCAGTTCCCGTAATAGGTGAAACAACTATCCCCAATCGATAGGCTTCCCGTGCCACATGGCAGTCCATTCGAAAAACTACCGCAATAAACCAAATCACCTACATGTAAATTTCCATATCCATTGCGTTGGCCATTTAGCCATTCTCCGTAATATGAAAATCCAGCATCATATTCTTTTTCACCTTCTCCATTATAAAAATTGTTAGAAAACGAACCGGAATAAACGCCATCCTTATCATAGCTTGTTCCATATCCATCCCGGCGTCCTTCAGTCCAATCCCCCTTATATCGTAATTTGCCATTTTGGAACCATGACAAATGACCATGTGGCTTGCTTTTGTGCAACTCACCGACATAAATATTATGGGGTTGAATTATAACGCCAAACCCATTTTGTTTGTGCCGTTTTACATTTCCTATATATTGGGTAGTGTCATTTATGTAAATGATATCATCTTTGCTGATTGCTCCATAATAGGCTGTTACTGAAGATGTTTTGATTAAAGAGTCTTTGATGTGCACTTTTAAGACACCTTCACCATGTATAAGGCGATCAAAAGTGTCACCTTCCCATTCATATACATAGTTACTGTTATCAATAAATAGTTTATTGCCATTTATTGTCTCTTGCCATGTGCTTTGGTTGTTGGTGCATGACGACAATAGCAGACCGTAAATGAATACAATAGCACTACCAATAATATTTAAAATGGGATTGCGCTTCATTTTCAATGGTACTATAGGCTTGTGAAACTTATGTAGTAAATTATTTTGTTATTGTTGTGGCAGTGTGCATCTGTGTTATTACTGTGACCGTCATCTCAGGTGTGAGGACAGTTCCGTTTGTGCGCTTTATCCGCTTTGGCGTGATTCTAAAGACTTTCATGGCGTGTTAATTTGTTTTTATTGACATTTCCCGAAAAAACTTTTGCAGAGTCGAATTGGTCCATGTTTTTCCAATTCTGCCAGATAGCAATGTTTTCTCATAATAGTCGGTCATTTCATTAATTTGGTTCTCGTAAATTTATACATTATTTCAATTAACTATTGCCAAAAGGGCACAAAAAAGCGCGAATCGGCATTTATTCATTTCGTCGGAAAGGTTCTGGAAAACCCGTAATCAGAAAACAAACAAAAGCAGTCCGCGCCCTATGGGATGCAGAAGCAATTGATATGTCCCTCTCTGATTACACGTAAAATTTTCCAGATTTTTCCGATCAGATAGACGTACCAAACGTCGCAATACATTGCGCTGTGCGAGACAACGCCGTGTAAATGTAGCAACATTTTCCGTTTCTGTGCAACTTTTTCCATATTCTGGCGCAACTGCTTTTGTAAAACGTAAGCGAAATAAGATTGCAACTGTCCAGAAATCGTGTACAGTTATGCGGAAATGTTGTTTTTTTCAGAATTTATTTTGCCCAATGTTGCCAGTTGCTATTTGTGGAATCCGAAATCGGATTTAAAAGACAACCGACAAAGACTCATTTATCGTCCTTATGGTAAAGTTCGTACATCCTGTCGATGGCCTTGCGCATTTCATCGCGTACCCATTTGGGCGAGATGACCTCAAGTTCGTATTTGTGTGAAAACAGTTCTTGCAGAAAATCGTACGAGGGGTACACTTCGTATTCGAATATGGAATAGTCGGGGCCGGTCTCAATTTCTTTCTGTTTGCTATGAAGAGGAAGCAGGCGAATGTATTCCCGCTTGTGGTTGGTGTCGTAAACCTTGACTTGGATTTTTTCGACATCATAGTCCCATGGCTCTACAAGTACGCCGTAACTATGTGCGAAATAATCTTTGGAGTTGAAGTCTTCGGGCAGAGTGAATGGCTCATTCGATAGTTTTATGTCAAGTATCCGGTCTAGTGAATAGCATTGGATGAGTTGGTCCTCGTCCCAAGATGCAACGCCTATAACGTACCATCTTTGCTTGAATATTTTCAGGCAATAAGGTTGGAGAAGTCCAGAGGCAGGCATGTCAGTATGCATGCTTTTGTATGTAATCTCTAATTGCAAGTTATTTCTGATAGCGTCCAATACTATGGGCAAGTAATTTTTGCCCTTAGGAATATCCTCAAGTACGATTCTGGAACGCAATTTATTGCTATTTTGTATAGAATCAATGATATAAAGGGAATCTAGTATGAAACTTCTTTCAGAGTCAAGATATCCTTCATCCTCCATATAATATTCGTTGGTCGGCTTGTAGCACTTAATGCTGACGTGAAAAATATTTTCCACATCGTTGCGGTATTTGTTGAAAGTGCTGCGTGGCAATGGCTTGTGGTCGTCGTTGAACGATGCTTTTTCCCATCTTTGTGATAGATTGTCAAGTGATATTCTGGTAGTTTGGCTGAATTGTTCATACAGCCACAATATATGGTCAATGCTATGATTCATAATGCCATTTTTTTCGAAAAGTAAATTTTTTCATGGTGATTGTCAAATGCAAAAAAGGAAGCAACTCCATCGTCACTTTTCTTTATTATGCAAAAATCTGAATCACATTGGAAGCGACACAGTTGTCATCGGCATTTGACGATTTGAAAGGCGTAAAATCGCTAGTGAGATTATTACGGTCGGAAACGCCTGAGGTGATATCGCTGAAAGGGCTGAAGGGCTCATCGGTGGCGATGGTGCTCGGCGTGGCTTTCCGCCAGCAGTCAGGAATGATGGTGGTGGCGAAAACAATAATTGTTCACAACAAAACAAGAACTAGATTTGCAGTTGCCCACTTGGCGTTATGACAAGAAAAAGCCCAGAACTTTCGCTCTGGGCCAATCTATGAGGACATATATTAACGATTTCTCGTTAATCAAACTTATATGGTTGTTTTTTTAAGTCCGCCATTTAAAGTGGCGGACTTTGAAGCATTTCACTTTATTTCAAAACAACTCTCTTCGCTTTGTCAGCACATTTTACAATGTACAAGCCTTGGCCTTCCATTGCTATCTCGGTGCGGACCTTGTCTATCTTTTCGTTGCCGCAGATTGCCACGCAACGGCCTGTTACGTCGTAGATGCGGATTTCAGAAACGGCGTTCTCTACAACTATCACATTGTGGTGTGCGTAGA
>CALCFP010000497.1 GCA_937900725.1 uncultured Bacteroidota bacterium
TTACCGTTCAATGTGAAACTTATCAGCATCGAGGTTCGCGGGAAAGCAGTTCCTGAAGGCATTGAGTTTTGCAAGTGACAATGTCGCTTTGCCAATACCGGTCGTGGCGTATGGTAGTTGGCTTATAACGTTGCCGTAAATGTCAATTACAGAACTGCCGCCAGTATATTCAATGCCGTTCCCGTCTTTGCCTGTTCTGTTTACTCCAATGACATAGCATTGATTCTCAATGGCTCTTGCCTTCAGCAGGGTTTCAAATGCATTGTGACGGCTTGTTGGCCAGTTGGCAATGCATAATAAAAGATCGTATCCGTAGTTGGTATTGCGTATCCATACCGGGAAACGCAAGTCATAGCATACTATGGGTCTGATGCGCCAGCCTTTGTGGTGGAATGTCTTGTTTTCGGTACCAGGACTAATAGTCGCGTCTTCCATGCCCATTCTGAACAGATGGTGCTTGTCGTACCACTCTATTTTCCCGTCGGGATAGGCAAATATCATACGGTTGTAGCATTTGCCGTAATCAATAATAAGTTGACTGCCAACTATTAGCGCATTGTACATGCCAGCCTTGTGCCTCATCCAATCAATAATTGGACCGTTCATTCTCTGTGCTGCGACTTCAGTGTTGTTTGTGAAACCTGTTGCAAACATTTCGGGAAGGGCTATTATGTCGGACCCAGTTGCCTCTGACATCATTTCGTCGTATTGCCGAAGATTGTCGTCAATGTCGAGCCATTTTATGTCTGGCTGGATATAGGCTATGTTCAGCAAGTCTTGCATTTATCTGATTGAATCGATAGAAAACTGTTCTGGGTGCTTGCCTTTGGGGTCCCGTTTTGCGTAGTATTCACGTATGCTTGCCATGTCTGCTTCAATGTCGCCTGTTGGCATGAATCTGTCGCCAAACATCAAGATCTTTTTCTTGTAGTCGAGAATGCCAAAGAAAATTGGCACATTGGCTTGTTTTGCAATGAAGTAGAATCCTCGTTTCAATTTTGCCGCTCGCTTGCGTGTGCCTTCAGGTGTTATGCATACGCTGAATTTTTCGTTGCTGTTGAAATGTTCAATTACTTGCCCAACCATTCCTGTTGATTTCGTACGGTCTATGGGCAATGCGCCTAATGCTTTGAGCAACAATCCTAAAGGAAAGAAGAATAACTCCTTTTTTATGAATACTGCTGGAGTCAGCCCGATACCCCAAAAGGTGAATTTGCCCCAAATAAAATCCCACATGCTTGTGTGTGGCATCGAAATGATGACATATTTATTGTCTTTCGGCAATTCGCCAATTAGTTTCCAGCCGAACAGTTTGATAATAAATCTGCTAATGTTTTTCATTTCTGTTTTTTTGTGTTGTGCAAAAATAATCGATGATTTCAAGAAAAACGCATTTTACAAATAATTCGGTGAATAAAAACACAATATGCATTTGGAAATGATGTTGCTGTTAAATTAAGTGATTGTGTGTTATTGTGTTATGATAGTAAGGTGTTGTCTTGTTTCGCGTTGTTGTCAATTACGGGTTGCACTTAATGTATGAAAAATGGGCTAATCGCAGACCTATGTTAGGTTTCCGGCTGCTATCAATCAGTTTTAGAGTTTGCAGTTTCTCATGTTTTATTAGCAAAAAAATATGTTACTTTGCAAAACTTTTTTAAAAGATGGCTAAAAAGTGCTAACTTGGTACTTTATAGTTGTGCTTCTGTGAAAGATTCAACGAAATATTATATTGTCAATTCTTCTAAAACATCATTACGATGAGTTATCTTGAATTTAACAAAAAGGAACTTGTAAACCTTGAGAATTCATTGACAAAAGAGGTGTTGAGGACCAATCGCGCAGGCTCGTTTTCTTGCACAACATTGATTGGTTGCAACACACGCAAATATCACGGTTTGCTTGTTTGCCCATTGCCCCAAGTCGATGGAGGACGTCACGTGTTGCTGTCTTCCCTTGAACAATCATTCAGCACGAACACGAATTTAATTTGGCATTGCACAAATACGAAGGTGACAATTATGAACCTAAAGGTCATAAATACGTAACCGAGTTCATCACAAATCCTATACCTACTTTAATATATGGTGTCGGAGGTGTTGTGCTCTCAAAGGAAAAGATTTTAGTCAGCAGCGAATCGAGAATCTTGATTCGTTACACATTGCTCGACGCTCATAGCCAGACAAAGATACGTTTCAAGCCATTCCTTGCTTTTCGAAACATTCACTCGTTGAGCAAGGCCAATTTGGATGCAAATACTAAAGTTCGTGAAATCGATAATGGCATATCTTCTTGTATGTATCAAGGGTATCCTGATTTGTACATTCAATGTTCAAAGAAGTGCGATTTCGTTTCCGCACCTGATTGGTATTACAATATTGAGTATATACTTGAACAAAAGCGTGGATATGATTTCAAGGAAGACTTGTTTGTACCCGGCTACTTTGAAACAACAATCGCCAAGGGCGAAAGCATCATAGTTTCGGCAGGTTTGAGTGAAGTAAATGCCCGTACGTTGAAGGCAAAATTCAATTCAGAGGTGAGCAATAGAGTTCCTCGAAACAGTTTCGAGAACTGCCTTATCAACAGTGCCGAGCAGTTGTATCTATGTGAAGGCAAGGAGACACGCATTCTTGCTGGTTATCCGTGGCTTCCAGCGCGTACGCGCGATGCTTTGATTTCATTGCCAGGACTTCTTTATAAGAGCGACAATCCAAAAATCTATAAGAGCATCTTGTCGACACTGTTCAATCAAATGAGTGGTTGCCTTACTAACCAAAGCACAAATATCAACGATTATGCCGATTGCAAGTCGGACGTTCCATTGTGGATGGTTTGGTGCATTCAGCAAATTGATAGACAATATCCTGAATTTGATGTTTGGAAGGAATATGGCAAGGATGTTAAGAAAATATTGAACGGATATCTGACACATTCCACTTGTTTTCGCATTGATGAAAACGGATTGATTTACAATTTGTTTGATACTGTGTCTAACACCTGGATGAATGCAAGCATACAAGGCCGTCCAGTGTTGCCACGTAACGGCTATGCTGTTGAAACAAATGCTTTGTGGTACAATGCCATAATGTATGCCGTTGAAAAATGCAAGTCTGCTGGCGACAAGACATTTGGAAAGAAATGGGAAGAATTGGCTGAAAAAGTCAAGAGTAATTTCAATTCTGTTTTCTGGAACGAAGAACGTGGGTATTTGGCTGATTATGTCACCTATAACGAAGTTAATGCTCAAGTTCGTCCAAACCAGTTGATCGCTTGTGCCCTTGAATACTGTATGCTTGACAAGCATCAGATTAAGGCTGTCTTGCGTATTACTGAAGAGCAACTTATGACGGCATACGGCATACGCTCGTTGTCGCCTAGTGACCCTCATTATGCATCACATTATCGTGGCAACCAGGACCAACGTGAATATGCGGCATATAATGGCTCTGTTTGGCCGTGGCTATTTGCAGTTTACATTGATGCTCTCGCAAAAATACAACCACGTCAGGTTGTCTCAACAGCCGAAAAGTTCCTTGAAACGTTCGAGAATGAAATGACAACAGCCGGCATTTGCTGCATATCGGAACTTTACCATGGCGACCCACCTTATCATGGCAAGGGTGCCATATCATTTGCAATGAGCACTTCTGCAATGTTGCGGTTGATGAAACTTGTAAACGATGCTAATGAGTCTGAAAATTAAACCAATTAATTAACTTAACATACCCATAACAATACTTTTATGATAAAAAAGTTGCTAGCGAAAAAATGACAATCAAAACACTAAGGCAAAAAAGCGGATGTGGAATAAATTATATCTGATGAGAAACAAAAATTAACAAGAAGATACAAACAGATACATTCTAACATCCGCAATAATAAAATGCTCACAGCAGGTCTCGAACCTGCGACCCTGGCGTTAT
>CALCFP010000498.1 GCA_937900725.1 uncultured Bacteroidota bacterium
CAAAAGCCATTACCGAAGGCGCGCTGATCTGCGCGATCTCGGTCATCTTAGCTTTGGCAACGTATTACTTGCCGTTTATGTTAATATTATTTTAGCATATTCTATAAAAAGGGTGAGCAAATAAATGAATAATAATGATCAGTCCACTAATAAGGACGACAAGAATTTCGGCAAATCGTTTCATCGGCAATTGCTGCATCAGATATTCGGCAAATCGCTTGCCGGCACGTTCCATCAAGTCGATTGATGCAATAGGCTCATTTTCAATCGTGAATTTGTCACATTCCCTGATTTGAGCCGCGTCAAGTATTTTCATATTGCAATTCTTTTCGGCAAATATAACTCATTGAATGCATTATTATTGTTTATGGACAATCTATCAAGTGTAAAAAGAAGTTACCAACATTCAGAAATGCGCTTATCTTTGCTTTTTTACGTGAAATAAAAAAAACAATATGTTGAAAAATCACCCCAAAGGCTTGTTAGCGGCAGCCTTGAGTAATATGGGCGAGCGTTTTGGCTACTATATTATGAATGCCGTATTGGTATTGTTCCTTTGTTCAAAGTTCGGATTGTCGGACGAGAAGGCAACAATTATTTATTCAGTGTTTTATATGGGCATTTACATTTTGAGCCTGGTTGGAGGCATCATCGCCGACCGTACTCAAAACTACAAGGCCACAATACAGTCGGGATTGGTGATAATGGCTACCGGTTACGTCATTCTGTCAATTCCTATTTTGGCGACTTCGTCAAACATTGGCTGGCTTTTGCCTGTCACTTGCATTGCCTTGTTCCTAATCGCCTTTGGCAACGGCTTGTTCAAGGGCAACTTGCAAGCCATTGTCGGACAGATGTACGACAATTTTGAGGCCGAGGCCGAAAAGCAAGGTCCTGAAGCGTTGGCTGCTGCCAAGACCAAGCGCGATCCTGGTTTCCAGATCTTCTATATGTTCATCAACATTGGCGGACTGATAGCGCCTTTTGTAGCGCCACTGCTTCGTGGCTGGTGGCTTGAGGCCAACAGTCTGGCCTACAATGCCGACCTTCCTCTTTGCCACCAATATTTGTCGGCAGGTGTGGCAATGGCACCAGAGGCATTGGAAAAGTTGAACGAACTCATTGCTATGGTTACTGCATCGGCACCAGCCAATCTTGGCGAATTCTGCCAGCATTACCTTGAAGTGTTCAACACAGGCGTTCACTATTCGTTCATAGCATCGGTTGTCGCAATGCTCATTTCGCTTTCAATATTCATCGGCACCAAAAAGAATATGCCTACTCCAGCCAAGAAGACTGTGCAGGAGAGTGTAAGATATACTGATGAGGAAAGGGCATCTATGGCAAAGGAGATCAAGCAACGCATATATGCATTGTTCGCCGTCTTGGTAATTGCAGTGTTTTTTTGGTGGTCGTTCCACCAGAACGGCACATCAATGTCGCTTTTTGCCCGTGACTTTGTCATCACATCGGCCATTCCACCTGAGATTTGGCAGGCAGTGAACCCGTTCTTCGTAATTGTCCTTACATTCCCGATGATGTGGCTTTTCGGAACCAAATGGGGGCGTAAGTTCTCAACACCGCGCAAGATTGGCATGGGTATGGGCATTGCAGGCATTGCCTACTTGTTTATGAGCATTTTCTGCAACATTCACGGCTATCCATCGGCCACACAATTCCTTAGCCTTGACGCTACCACCGCACAAAACATGAAGGCTGGTCCAATGGTGCTTATCGTTTACTATTTCTTTATGACGGTAGCCGAATTGTTCATCAGTCCGTTGGGATTGAGTTTCGTGTCGAAGGTCGCTCCGAAGAATCTTTTGGGACTATGCCAAGGATTGTGGTTGGGTGCAACGGCTGTCGGCAACGGATTCCTATGGATTGGACCATATTTGTACAACAAGATTCCTATCTGGCAATGTTGGACAGTGTTCTTTGCCGTATGTTTCATTTCCATGGCAGTAATGTTCGGTATGGTGAAATGGCTTGAGCGCGTGACAAAGTAATTCGTATTGATATTATTGAAATTGATTGAGTGGCAAGGATACAAATACTGTATCTTTGCCTCTCACGTTTTAATGAAATGCATTTATGTTTATAGCTTATCAGAAAAAGAAAGAGAATATTTGTGAGTATTTTCTTTATATGTTTCAGATAGAAGACCTTATACGAGCCTGCAAATTCAGCAAGCCTACCATTGAATCTACCCTTTTACCCAAATATCCGGCAGAGCCGGCAGTGCAGACCGAAGTCAGGCAATGGTACTTTGGACTGACCGACCAGATGGAGGAGGAAAAACTGCAGGAGCGGGGACATTTGATCACCATTACAAACAAGATATTCGAAGTTTACGATTTTCACCTTTATTTGATGAACAACGTCAAGGAAGTGAAGTATCAGGCTGAATTCAACAAGGTTGCGCCAATGATTCAGGAGTTGCGACAGAAGCAGGACGCTACTGACTTGAGCGATTTGCAGTTGGCCCTGAATGCCGTTTACGGATTCATTATCCTGCGAATGAAGGGCAAGCAAGTGTCAAAATCCACAGCCGAGGCCATTTCGGCATTTGTCGAATGGTTCAATGCCTTGTCGGCAAAATTCAGCGATTACGAGACTGGCAAGTTGAAACTCGATTTGTAGAATGGTTGCCTGGTAAGGTTAAAACGCTTCGCTGTTGAGAGTTTAGTCTTTAGCCATTGGCCTATGGACTGCAGACGGTACTCGTAAGTTCCATTATGCATACCAGCCTAAAAAACTATGTCGCCGCTCTGCGGCTTTCGTTTATATGCGATACACCAATCTACCATTATTAGGCTGCTCTGCAGCCATTGTCTATTTTTCATTAGCCGCAGAGCGGCGGAATAATGGTAGAAACAATGACACTTCAAAAATTTAAGCCGCAGAGCGGCGACATAAAGAATAGTGCCTGGTAAGGTTAAAAACGATTCGCTGTTGAGAAGTTTAGAAGTTGAGTCTTTAGCCGTTAGCCTTTGGACTGCAGACGTTACCCTTAATTGTTAATTCTGAATTGT
>CALCFP010000499.1 GCA_937900725.1 uncultured Bacteroidota bacterium
ATACCTGATTTACGTCTTTACAATAGGTTCCGATGAAAAAAAATGGCACAAATGGCTGAAATACACACTAATTGCAAGCAACATCACAATGATTTTCGGAATAGTACTGCCACAAGATTTCAATTTGTGCTTCTATCCATTGATTGGCATCTCACTGACGCGCCTGGCAATGAACTGTAGTTTCGCACGAAACAAAATCTAAAGCCACACCATTTTGGCTCTGCCATAAAAAAAACGTATCCGAAACAAGATACGTTTTTACCTTTCGTACAATACAAGAATCTGTGTAACAATATCTTATATCGATTCTAACAAAAAGTCAAAATCATTTATTTAGCCATTCGCTGGCGGACGACCTCGTACATCAATATTGATGATGCCACAGAAACATTCAGCGACTCGATGCTACCAAGGATTGGAATCTTCAGCAATGGCTCGCAGATGCGGAACACATCATCACTCAAGCCTGTATCTTCGGCGCCCATAACTATGCACAATGGGCCTGTCAAATCGTGGTCGAAGTAGTTGCCCTCGCATTTTTCAGATGCGCCACAAACTTTAAGGCCTGAATCCATAAGATATTGCAATGTCGATTTCAACGACTGCGTACGGCAGATTGGCACCTTGTGCAAGGCTCCTGCCGATGTCTTCACCGCATCGGGGCCGATACGCGACGCGCCTCGCTCGGGAACTATGATGGCATCGACTCCCGCACATTCGGCCGAACGGACTATCGCACCGAAATTGCGCACGTCCGACACTCCGTCGAGCGCCAAGATGAAAGGCATCCGACCTTCGTCAAAAACCTGTGCCACAATATCTTCGATGTCGCAAAAAGATATTGGCGACATTAGCGCAATCACACCCTGGTGATTTTTTCTTGTTATTCGGTCGAGTTTCTCGACTGGCACGCGCTGTATCGGGATGTTGTTTTCCTTTACAAGGTCGAAGAGTTCCTGCATAAGTTCGCCTTTCTGGCCGTGCTTCATCAGGATTTTGTCAACTTGCTTGCCAAACCGTATGGCCTCAATGATGGCACGAATGCCGAACACGTAGTCGTCAGAGTGCCTGTTTTTTTCTTCTGTCTGCATAAATATTTGACTAACAATCAATTTTTATTTTCTGATTGCAGATGCAATATTAGCACGATTTGGCGAATTTTTCAAAATGGCACTCACCTACTCCAATTTCAGCCTGTATGGCTCATCGATGGATTTGGCGCAGAAGAAGCCCAATGCGCCGTTGCTGACGTTTGTCGGGATGTTTGCAGGCGGACCTTGCAGGATTGCGCTGTTGCCAAATGTCTCGGAACTGAACTCGCCTATGAAATCATAATATTCTTCACTGATTGAATACAAATCGAAACGGGCTTCGGCCTTTTGGGGGATTGAATCCTCGTTTGCATCGGCTATCTCAATATCGCGAAACATTTCATTGCCGTCGAAGTCACCGTCGGATGTCCACGTCACGTCCTTGAATTCACTGTTATAGCACGAGTCGTTGAAGTAAACGTAAAGAACATAGCAATCGGGAACGCCTGGATGCTCGGTGAACGAACTGTAGAAAATATAATGGTGTTCAGGCAATTTTATCGACAGATAAGTATCTGTGTAATCGTAATATATGGTATCGAAACTGTTTGGCAACGGCATATAGTCGGATGCCGTGTACGTCTCGCCGTTGGCAAGTTCTATATTCAATGTGTAGGTACGGCCTGGCACACCGCAGACGGTGGAATCGGTCAGGGTGGTCATA
>CALCFP010000500.1 GCA_937900725.1 uncultured Bacteroidota bacterium
ACGATCTTCCACCGCCGTTGCTATCTACCTGACATACACAGTCACAATGCCGTGGTACGCGGGTATGCCGAGCGCAATGCCATAAATGCCCCCATTCAGGGTAGTGCCGCCGACATCATTAAGATTGCCATGATACGCATTTACCGAAGAATGAAGGCCGAGGGCATCCGGAGCAAGATGATTCTACAAGTACACGACGAATTAAACTTCACTGTCCTGCCTCAGGAAAAGGAACATCTACAACAAATCGTATTAGAGGAAATGCAGAATGCCTGTCAGATGTCCGTACCCCTCATTGCCGACTGCGGCTGGGGCAAGAACTGGTTGGAAGCACATTAGCGAACCCTCTCTAATCCCGTATCAGCATGCTGATACATCCACAATATATTTGATTTATCCTCTCGCAGCTCGTTCCATTCGGACAAAGCAAATTTATGCATTATGCATTATGAATTATGCATTATAATAACTATCTTTGCAGTCGCAAAAGAAAAATAATAGAGTTTTATGGCACTGAAAGCTGGTATAGTAGGACTTCCCAACGTGGGAAAATCAACCCTTTTCAATTGTCTGTCAAGTGCTAAGGCACAGGCAGCAAATTTCCCCTTTTGTACAATAGACGCCCAATTAGGACAAGTGAGCGTTCCCGATGAACGACTGACCAAATTGGCAGAACTGGTACACCCTGGACGCATCGTGCCGGCCGTGTGCGACATTGTGGACATTGCAGGATTGGTAAAAGGTGCCAGTCAGGGTGAGGGACTGGGCAACCAATTCCTGGCCAACATACGCGAGTGCGACGCCATCATCCATGTACTGCGTTGCTTCGATGATCCGAACATCGTACATGTGGATGGTTCCGTGGATCCCGTGCGCGACAAGGAAATCATCGACATTGAACTTCAGTTAAAGGACCTTGAGACGGTGGAAAGCCGTATCAGCAAAGTTGAAAAGATAGCCAAAGTGGGTAACGACAAGAAGGCCCAAAAGCAACTCGAACTTCTGCTCGATTACAAAAACGCGCTTGTTCAAGGCAAATCGGCACGTACCGTTGAAGTGGACCCAACCGTGAAGAAGGAATTGCTTACCGACCTGAATCTGCTTACCGACAAACCTGTAATGTATGTCTGCAATGTTGACGAAGCATCTGTAAAGACTGGCAACGCATACTCTGAAAAGGTAAAAGAGGCTGTCAAGGACGAGAATGCCGAAGTGCTTGTGATAGGCGCCGCCATCGAATCAGACATTGCCGAACTCGAGAGTTACGACGAGCGCAAGATGTTCCTTGAAGACCTTGGCCTTGAAGAAGCCGGCGTGTCAAAACTAATCCGCTCAGCTTACAACTTGCTCAATCTCAAGACTTTCTTTACCACCGGCGCAGACGAAACCCGCGCCTGGACATTCAAAGACGGAATGAAAGCGCCACAATGCGCTGGCATCATACATACCGATTTTGAAAAAGGATTTATCCGTGCCGAAGTCATCAAGTACAACGACTATATCACTCTTGGCTCTGAATCGGCTTGCCGCGATGCTGGCAAGATAGGCATCGAAGGCAAGGACTACCTTCCTGAAGACGGCGACATAATGCACTTCAGATTTAACGTTTAGCGTGATGCCTACCAAAGCGTTAGGTTCGGACTATTTTGACATTAACAGCTATCCAATCCACATTTGCAAGGTGGAAAGGATGCAGAATGTCACTCACCCTGCCGACCTGACGGAAATAGAGCATTACCACGACTTCATAGAGATAGCGCTAATACTGCGCGGGCAAGGCGTGCAGATTGTCGACAACAACGAGTATGCCGTGTCGGCTGGCGACGTGTTTGTCCTTCAGGGTATGCAACGCCACTACTTCAAGGATGCATCGGGCCTGGAAATTGTCAACATTATGTACGACGACAAGATAAGGGACCTTATTTCGCCATCGGTGAAGCAGATGGAAGGATACAAGGCGCTTTTCATTCTTGAGCCACAATACCGCGTACTGCATCATTTCAAGAACAAACTGCACCTCGACCGTTCCGATATGGCCAAACTTGAGTACGTAATCAATACTATGATTATGGAACAGGACAGCAAGCAGGAAGGATACAAGATAATTATTGAAAACAGGCTCGAAGAACTCATTGTACTGCTGTCGCGATACTATTCACGGCTCGAAGCCACTGAAGCACAGGCTCTTGTGCGCATTGGAAAGGTGATTGACTATATGGAAAGCAACTACAACGCCAACATTTACCTTGACCAGCTGGCTGAAATGTCGAATATGTCAACCCGAAATTTCCAGCGTATTTTCAAGAAGGCTGTCGGGTCGTCACCCACAACGTATCTTACACAAATAAGATTGCAGAAGGCCGCAAGTTGTTGCGTGAGAGCGACTTGTCCATTGCCGACATTGCCACTGAAATAGGCTTTGCCGATGCCAATTACTTCATAAAGTCGTTCAAGAAGGAAACAGGGACAACTCCAGTGAAATTCAGGATGCGGTACATTGTCCCTGCCAACCACGTAGGGTAAGGACGGGGGCACGGGGGACGTTTTAGGTTTTACGTTTTACGTTGGCAATTGATTCATAATTGACTTTTATGCCTTTTGTCTTATGCCTTTTACCCTTCTAAACTTCTAAAATTCAATGCTCATATTCACCAACTCAAAGTCGAGTTGCTTCTTTTCCATATTGGCGGAAATGACGCGCACGCTCACCCTGTCGCCCATAGTGTAGCGACGTTTGTTGCGGTGACCAATAACGGCAAATTCAGCCTCGTCGTACTCGTAGAAATCGTCGGTGAGGCTACGGACTGAAACCATTCCCTCGCACTTGCTGTCGTTGAGTTCAACGTAGATGCCCCATTGAGTGACACCAGAAATCACGCCGTCGAATATCTTGCCCACATTGTCCTTCATAAACTCAACCTGCTTGTACTTGATTGATGCGCGTTCGGCGCTGGTGGCAAGTTGCTCCATTTCCGACGAGTGCTTGCACATCTCCTCGTAGGTGTCGGCCGAAACGCTCTTGCCGTTTTCAAGGTATAGGGCAAGCAGGCGGTGAACCATCATATCGGGATAGCGGCGTATTGGCGATGTAAAATGCGTGTAGTAGTCGAATGCCAAGCCATAGTGACCAATGTTTTTGGTGGAATATTCGGCACGCGCCATTGTGCGAATGGCCAGCGATTCCAC
>CALCFP010000501.1 GCA_937900725.1 uncultured Bacteroidota bacterium
CGCACGCGAGGAACTCGGTGTCAGCGTAGGGCCAGGCCGTGGTTCCGCCGCAGGATCCGTGGTGGCGTATTGCTTGAAAATCACCGACCTCGACCCGCTCAAGTACGACCTGCTGTTCGAACGTTTCCTCAACCCCGACCGTATCTCATTGCCCGATATCGACGTCGATTTCGATGATGAGGGACGTGGTAAGGTGCTCGACTGGGTTACGCAAAAATATGGTTCGGAAAAGGTGGCGCACATCATTACATACGGAACAATGGCCACCAAATCGTCCATTGCCGACGTGTGCCGTGTGCAGGACATTCCGCTGAACATCTCCAACAAGATCAAGGCTCTGGTTCCTGAACGTGGATTTGAGGAGCATCAAGTCAAGGCTGTCGACGGTTCCGTGCCGAAAAAAATGCCTAAGGTCAACTTAAAGAATTGCTACAAGTACATACCCGAATTGACCAAACTTACAGAGGGTAAAGATGCTGGCGAGATAACCCTTGGCGAGCACGCCGACAATGTAAAGTCGATGCTGACATACGCGCAGGAACTTGAAGACACCAACCGTCAAGTCGGCATTCACGCCTGCGGTGTAATCATCGGTGCCGACGACCTTACAAAATTCGCCCCAGTATGCACCATTCACGATAAAAAGTCAGATCAGGACGTTGTCGTTACACAATACGACGGTCACGTTGTGGAATCGGTTGGGCTGATAAAGATGGACTTCCTGGGATTGAGCACACTATCACTCATCAAAGAGGCTGTCAAGAACATAAAAAAGACGCGTGGCGTCGATATTGACATCAATAAAATCCCTATCGACGACAAACTGACCTACAAACTGTACAGCGAGGGTCGTACAATAGGCACGTTCCAATTTGAGTCGGTTGGTATGCAGAAATATCTGCGCGAACTTAAGCCTACACAGATAACCGACCTTATTGCCATGAACGCCCTCTACCGTCCGGGCCCAATTGAGTACATCCCTACGTTCATCAAGCGCAAGAACGGGCAGGAACCTATCACTTATGACATTCCTGTAATGGAAAAGTACCTGAAAGACACGTACGGAGTTACGGTATATCAAGAACAGGTTATGCTTTTGAGCCGGCTGCTTGCCAACTTTACACGTGGCGAGGCCGATACGCTTCGTAAGGCAATGGGCAAGAAGATATTCGCCATGCTGGCAATCCTCAAGCCGAAATTCATTGAAGGAGGAAAAAAGAACGGCCACGATCCTGAAATCCTCGAAAAAATCTGGAAGGACTGGGAGAAATTCGCATCGTACGCTTTCAACAAGTCGCATGCAGCATGCTACGGCTGGGTGGCCTACCAGACAGGATACCTCAAGGCTCACTATCCTGCCGAATATATGGCGGCCAACCTTACGCAAAGCCGCGACAGCATTACCGACATCCAGAAATTCATGGAAGAATGCAAGGCTATGAAACTCAAGGTTCTTGGACCTGACATCAACGAATCGGAACTGAACTTCACCGCCAACAGAAAAGGTGTAATACGTTTCGGACTCGGCGGAATAAAAGGCGTTGGCGAAGGAGCCGTTGAAGCCATTGTCAGCGAACGGGAAAAGAACGGGCCATTCACCGACATTTTCAACTTCGTGGAACGGGTCAACCTAACATCGTGCAACTCAAAGACCATTCAGAATCTAGCCATAGCAGGCGCGTTCGACAGTTTCAACATCCAGCGCGAACTGTTTATCAGCGAACAGCCCGACGGCTACAGATTCCTCGACGCAATTGTCAAATACGGCAACAGTTACCAGAATGACCGGCAGATGAACACCAACACGCTCTTTGGCTCCATGGGCGATGCCGTGGCCATCCCGCACCCGCAAATGCCGCAAATGCCAGAAATGCCTCTGCTCGACAGGCTCAATATGGAAAAAGACCTTGTCGGCATCTACCTATCGGCACACCCGCTCGACCCTTTCAAGTTCGACTTGGACCATTTCTGCACCGTATCGCCAAAAGACATCGACAAAGATAATCTTGAACCATTCAAGGACCGTGAAGTCTCATTTGGCGGACTGGTGACAAACGTGTTCGACGGTTTGACAAAAACCGGCAAGCCGTTTATGAAATTCACCATAGAAGACTATGACGGCTTCCTTGAAATATCGCTTTTCGGCAAGGACTACGAATCGTATGGCAAAACCATCCAAAAGAACAGCGCACTATACGTCAAGGCACGGATTGAAGAACGACGGTTCCCTGACAAAGACGGCAACAGACCTCTTGAACTGCGAATCATCAGCCTCAAACTCCTGAGCAACATAAGAGAATCATTTGTCAAGAAATTGACAATAAACGTTAAACTACAGGACTTGAGTGAGTCGGCCGTACAGTTGATAAAGAACGCCATATCTGCAAAAGGCGACGTGTCGCTCTACTTCATGGTATATGATGAGGAAACGGGACTCAACCTCAAACTATTGTCGCACAATGCGTCAATTGCGCTTACAGACGATCTTGTCGATTTCCTTGACAGCAATGAAAGCATAGTGCAATACACACTTAACAACGGGCAAGGGAAGATTCGCAAAAAGGCCGAGGAGGAAAAGCCCGAAGATGAGTCGGACGATAAATCCTCAATAGACCCGTCGGACGATGATGACGATTAAGCCCAGGGCCGAGAAGCGCCGAAAAGGCGCTTTTGTCAGGCTCATTGGGTGATTTGTCGAGAATAACCTTGCCATTCGCTTTTTGTCCAGGAAAATTCTGTAAATTGCCTTGTAGTGATGTCAGATTGATGTTTTTGGACGAAGGGACTGTGGCTACACATCGACTGATGTGTAAGGTGGCAATAAAAAAACAACGGCACACAAAAGAATGAAGAATAGCCTTTATTTGTAGGGGAATTTATGGACCCCCCTTTCATTATTTTTAGATTCAAATGATGAATTTCTACGACAAGGTTTACAAGGTGGTGAGGCAGATTCCTTCAGGTCGCGTTACCACTTATGGCGCGATAGCCAATTTCATTGGCGCGCCGCAGTCGGCTCGTATGGTCGGCTACGCACTGAACGGCAGTCTTGCGCAAACTGAATTTGTTCCTGCGCACCGCGTAGTAAACAGAAGTGGATTGCTCACAGGAAAACGCTATTTTGGCGGTAACAATATGGAAGAATTGCTATCTTGCGAGGGCATTGAGGTGGATGACAACCGCATTCGCAATTTCGAAAAGCACTTTTGGAATCCGGCATTGGAACTGAAAGACACACTATAGAATCATTTTCATATCTTGAAATAAAAATTGATATATGGACGCTGAACAAAACGGAAATGTTGAGAATCAACAGAATCCCAAACTACAAATAGTTAAAGAGAAGAATCAGATTGACTTCTTTATGAATAACTACGCCGTTTACAAAAAAAGCGGCATTGTGGTTATGAAGGTAGTTTCCCAGACTGAAAAAGGACTCGACAACCAGTTTTACGAACTTACGCAAGAGGAGTATGATTCGGACGAATTCAGGTCAATAGCCAACAACATCCGCAAAAACCCTCAACTTTACGAGTCGCGCCATTTGTTGTAGCAATTGTTTGAATGATGTGTGACAAACATCTGTACAAATGTTTGTTATGTTTTTTTAATGCCACTTCTGAATCGTGGAATCATCAAGTCAAATCGACGCATCGTTGTTTCATCCGTTAGGAGCAGCATCAGA
>CALCFP010000502.1 GCA_937900725.1 uncultured Bacteroidota bacterium
CAGATTCTTCTTCAGCCTGCCCGCCGCAATACAGCGCCTTGCATTGCCTACGCAAACTTCCGCATACAGCAGATGAATCCAAATGCCAAGATAGTGGTTGCCCCGTCTGACCATTTGATTCTGAACGACCAGATGTTCATCAATACCATCAAGAACGGTTTCGATTTTGTTGGCAACAACGACAATCTGCTCACCCTGGGCATTCAGCCTACCCGCCCCGACACGGGCTACGGCTACATTCAGATAGATGAGCCTATCAGTTACAACGGCATTGCCGATTTGCGCAAGGTTAAAGCGTTTACCGAAAAACCGAATCTCGAGTTTGCAAAATTCTTTGTGCAGAGCGGCGAATTCTTCTGGAATTCAGGTATTTTCTTGTGGTCGCTCAAGTCTATTCAAGACGCATTCAAAAAGCATCTTCCCGAAGTTTACAATCTTTTCAATAGCAAGTCCGAATTGTTCAATACTGACGACGAGTCAGATGCCATCCAGCAGATTTATCCAGTTTGCCCAAACATCTCAATCGACTATGGCGTTATGGAAAAAGCCGACAATGTGGCTGTCTTGGGCTCGCACTTCGGTTGGTCCGACCTTGGTACGTGGACATCGCTATATGAAAACCAGAAAAAGAACGATGACTTGAACGTGGTTGGCAGCGACAATGTGCTTCTTTACAACACAAAACGATCAATCATTCACGCACCAAAAGACAAACTTGTTGTTGTCCAAGGACTTGACAACTTTATTGTCGTTGACACCCCCGATGCATTGCTGATATGCAACAAGGATGAAGAACAGACTGTAAAAGTGATAGTTAACGATATTAAGACAAAAACAGGCGACAAATACATTTAGGAACATTCCATAAATTAGTTTCCCGAAACAATAAAAATCAAGCCACATCATTAGGTGTGGCTTTTTTTTTGTGCGCGACATCTTGCAGAAATTCGTCAGAATTTGAGATAGAAATCGCGTGTAAGTGCGATGTATTCAGGGCTGTAGCAATGACGTCCGCCTTGTTCTATCACAATGGTCTCTTCCGATACTATTTCGGCCTGATAGCCAAATTCCACCAATACGCGGTTGCAGGCTAGTTCGTCGTTTGGCCTTACGTAGGTCTTGCGAACGACTTTCAGGTTGTGTTTCTCCGCCTTTTCGACGTAGTCGTCCAGATTGTCGCAAGGTATTATCACCGACAGTATTCCGTTGTCAGCGAGTAACTTGTCAGCACAGAGCATAAGATCCTCTGCCGAAAGGCTGTCGGTGTGCCGTGCAAGCGAACGACCTGCTTCAGGCGCCTTGAGCGAGTTGCTGAAGAACGGCGGGTTGCTCACAATAAGGTCGAACTGTTCAGCGCAGTCTTCGGCATATTCCTGAATAGGCATATTGTATAGTTCGATGCGTTTTGGCCACGGGCTGTTGCTGAAATTCTCCATTGCGTCGAGGCAAGCGTTAGGCTCTATTTCCACGGCCGTTATTCTTGCTTCGGAGCGTTGGGCGACCATAAGTGCAAGCAGACCAGTGCCCGTGCCAATATCGAGCACGCGCCTTGACTGACTGCAGTTGCACCAAGCGCCCAGCAGGACGCCATCGGTGCCCACTTTCATCGACGCATTGTCTTGAACTACTGCGAATTGCTTGAAACAGAAATAGTTATTACTCATAGTGGGTGGAGTGTATTAAGTTCAAAAGGCATAAGTTTATAAGGCATAAGTGTGACTAGGCATCGCGTGCGCCCTTGATCGGCAATCCAAAATTTGCGTATATCTGATGTGAACCGTGTCATCTGTGTTCAAATAATTGTTTCACCATTCACGCCTAAACTGAACAGTGCAAAATCGTATTTCACGGGATCGTCGGGGCAGAATTGGCGCAAGCGCGCAGTCAGTTCATCCACCGCCTGCCAGTCGTTTTGCTTGCGTTTGAGCAGGCCGAGTTGGCGCGCCACATTGCCGACGTGCACATCGAGCGGAATGCACAATGCCGACTGCGGAATACTCTTCCAGATTCCGAAATCGACGCCAGTATTGCTTTGGCGAACCATCCAACGCAGAAACATATTCATCCGCTTCGACGCCGAGCCCTTCTCGGGATTTGCCAAGTGTTTTTCGGTTCGGTGCTGATGATCAATTTCGAAAAACACATTATATAAATAGTTGAGTGCCCCCTTGATGTCCCCTGCCGATTCATAGCCTTTTGCCACCACCTGTTCCAGACCGCCGTGATTTTTATAGATGTTGCGAAGCGACTTAAGGAATGTCACACAATCGGTGCCGTTGAAAGTGCGGTAAACGAAATTATTGAATGGAGCCAAGTCGGCATCGGTGCAATTTGCTATGAAATCGTATGGCGAGCCGTCCATCCAGTCAATCAGCCTATGAGCCGACTTGACTATGCTTTTACGTTGCCCCCACGCAATCGTTGAAGCCAGAAACCCGGCAATGGCGATATCGTCGGGATCGCTAAAACGGTGTGGAACCTGAATGGGATCGGCACTTATGAAATCGGCGCAATCGAAACGCGAGGCCTGCTCGTCAAGAAACTGCTTTAATTCAGTATCGTTCATTGTTGTGCGTTTGATGACAAAATTAATAAAGATGAGTGATGTAAAAACACTTGTTTGCAACCTTTATTTTTCTACCTTTGCGCCGCAAAAATTTTTATTGTCTAACGTGCAATGGGTGACTCAGTCACAAGTAGCACATAAATTTATTAGAATGAAAACTATTGAAATTAAGGGTTCTGTTCGTTCAGAGCTTGGCAAAAAAGCAACTCGCGATCTTCGCGCTAACGGACAAGTTCCTTGCGTAGTGTATGGTGGTGAAACAGTAACTCACTTCTCTGCTCCAGTTGAAGCATTCCGTGGCTTGATCTACACTCCAAACATCTACATTGTTGACCTTGTAATTGACGGTAAGGCTTGCAAGGCTGTGCTTAAAGACATTCAATACCACTGCGTATCTGATGCAATCGAGCACATCGACTTCCTTGAAGTATCTGACAGCAAACCAGTTTCAATGTCATTGCCAGTAAAACTCAACGGTTTGGCAGAAGGTGTTAAACTTGGTGGCAAACTTGTCTTGAAGATGCGTAAGATCCGCGTAAAAGGCTTGATTGCAAAACTTCCTGACATTCTTGAGATTGACGTTACCAACCTTGGTCTTGGCAAGGCAATCAAAATTCAGGACTTGAACTTCGACGGTCTTGAGATTCTTGAGGCTAAGAATGTTGTTGTTGCAACAGTTAAAATGACTCGTGCCGCAGTTGCTGGTGCTGAAGCAAAATAACAACATTAAAGAGTGAAATATCTGATTGTAGGGTTGGGCAACATCGGCGACGAGTACGCTGAAACCCGCCACAACATAGGATTTAAAGTATTGGATGCCTTGGCTAAGGCGTCCAATATTTCTTTTAGCGAGACACGTCACGCTTACCGCGCCGAACTGAAATCGCGTGGCCGCACCTTTATTCTCATCAAGCCAACAACATATATGAATCTGAGTGGAAAGGCTGTGGCATATTGGATGCAACAGGAAAAAATTCCGCTCGACCACCTGCTTATCATCTGCGACGATTTGGCCTTGCCTTTCGGAAAAATACGCATCCGTCAAAAAGGCAGTGACGGGGGCCACAACGGACTGAAAAACATTGCAGCGTCAATATCAACATCCGATTTTGCACGCCTGCGTTTCGGCATTGGCAACGAATTCTCGCGTGGCCAGCAGGTTGACTATGTGCTTGGCCATTGGACTGACGAGGAGAAAGCCACAATTGACGAACGCATCGACCTTTGCTGCCAAGCCGTGTTGCAAATGCCGTTTGTTGGCGTGGTTGGCATAATGAACCAGTTCAACTGCAAGTAGTTTCCTGCCCCCCCGTTTCTTTTGATGACGCGTAATGCGTCTTTTTTTTGTCCATTTTTTTAGTCATATACGCCGTCAATGGGTCTTGCAGGCTATTTTTTTGATTGCAATTATTGTTTATCGATAAAATATTATTGTTTTTGTATTGCAAATGTAATTTTCTAATATATCTTTGTCCAATAAATTATTATCGTATAACAATAAATAATTATCATTATGAATAAAAAATTAAAACTCTACTTCGGATTATTTGTGGCTTCAGTCTTGTTATGTGTGGTTTTTTCTGTAAACACGCCAGGTGACGGTCCCGTTTATTTTAATAAAACCAGGTCCACTTATACAGTAATGAGCGATAAAACATTACATATGGATATTTGGCACAATGCTCCAAAATTCAACAAAAAAGCGAAAATAGACACTGTTTATCAGGTTGTGACGGATAGTATGGGGAACATTGATACCGTTGGTACAAGTACATATTCCAATAATAGTTGGGCTTCACGGAGTTACACAGTTAATCTGCGATGCAGAAATAACCGTGCAGAAGTAATTGGACTTGAACGAGGACGTGTAAGCAGAAATTTGAGTTATGGTGAGCTCGAAATACAGCGGGCGAAAGTGGAATTTCAGGTTGAAGAGTGCCCCAAGTGGATTTGGTTATTTGCAATTCCACTATCTATAGTTTCAGTTGCTATTCTTGTTTGGTTTATAATTCTGATTTTTAGGATATTACGCAATATATACCGTGGCAACATATTTGTTTCGGGTGTCGCCCGCGATATTGAACGCTTAGGTATTCTAATGTCGGTTGGCTTTGTGGTTCTTTTTGCAGGTCAGTTATTGGCGTATTTTAGTGCGTGCCAAGTGGTGGCTTTTGTAAATTACGAAGTTGTTTTGGGCCCTATCGAGCACAGGTCGTGGTTGCTTGCTGGCACAGGCCTGATGTTTCTCTCCGAGGTGTTCAGAATGGGAAAGGATTTGAAGGAAGATAATGACTTGACCGTTTAAACATTACTGAATATGAGTATTATAGTGAATTTAGACGTAGTTATGGCGAAACGCAAAATTTCGTCGCAGGAGTTGGCGGAGAAAATCGGCATAACACAAGCGAATCTGTCGTTGTTGAAGACTGGCAAGGGAAGAGCAGTACGTTTCTCCACAATAGATTCCATTTGCAGGGTATTGGGATGTCAGCCTGGCGATTTGCTTGAATATAGAGAAGATCTGGAAGATGACAAATCAAATCAGGATTTGTAGAATGCCCTTTCCATAGGCGGTTCCTGAAGCAAGGCTGTCCATATTGAATATGGAACAGTTGAAGAAATGGTTGATTGTCACGGCACTAGGCGCTACAACAAAAAAAATCAAACTATTTTCAATAATCGTACCTGCTGTTCCACCATTTCTTCAGCCTTGCACGGATGGATTCCTCCTGCGCATTAGGTTGCGGGTCATATATTTTTTTGCCTTTCAAGTCTTTAGGTAGGAAATCCTGGTCAACGAAATGGCCCTCGTAATCGTGCGAATACTTGTAATTGTGGCCATAGCCCATCTGCTCCATCATTTTGGTAGGCGCATTGCGCAAATGCAACGGAACAGGCAGGTTGCCCGTATCCTTAACCAGCGAAAGGGCATCGTTTATGGCCATATATCCAGAATTACTCTTTGGACTTGATGCAAGATAAATAGCACATTCTGAAAGAATTATGCGAGCCTCAGGCATTCCAATCTTGTTGACGGCTTCGAAGCAGGTGTTGGCAAGCAACAAGGCATTTGGATTGGCAAGGCCGACATCTTCCGATGCCGAAATAATCAGCCTGCGGGCAATGAACTTGATATCCTCGCCCCCGTCGAGCATACGGGCCAGCCAGTAAACCGCGCCGTTCGGATCGCTTCCGCGAATCGACTTTATGAATGCCGATATTATGTCGTAGTGCATCTCGCCATTCTTGTCGTAGATGGACAGATTCTCCTGCAAGATGTCTTCCACTATCTTGTTATTGATGACAATCTGCTTGTCAGGATCTTGTGCACCTATGACTATATCAATGATGTTCAGTAATTTGCGAGCATCACCACCCGAATAGCGGAACATTGCCTCTTTCTCCTCAACCTTGATATCGAGTTGCTTGAGGTCGTAATCGCAGGCAAGGGCGCGATTTAGCAGTTCGTCGAGGTCGGAAATCTCGAGTGAGCGCAACACGTACACCTGGCAACGCGAAAGAAGCGGCGAGATTACCTCAAACGAAGGGTTCTCGGTTGTGGCACCAATCAAAGTCACGACACCCTGCTCCACGGCACCCAAAAGCGAGTCCTGCTGCGCCTTGCTGAAACGGTGTATCTCATCGATGAACAAGATAGGGTTGGGCTGATTGAAAAACTGCTGGCGCTTTGCCAAATCGATGGTGTCACGGACATCCTTTACCCCTGAACTGATGGCGCTTAGCGAGTAAAAGGCACGGTTCTGAAGATGGCTGATGATGTTTGCCAACGTTGTCTTGCCCACGCCTGGCGGGCCCCAAAGAATCATACTTGGGATGCGCCCCGACTCAATGGCCTGACGCAACACCGCCCCCTTACCTACCAAATGCTTCTGTCCGATGTACTCGTCGAGGCTCTTCGGCCGCAAACGTTCAGCTAATGGTAGATTTGGCATGGCAATTGTCTATTAAGTTCACGAATCGATATCGATAAGAATCGACGACGAAGATAGTAAAAGTAGCGCTATCTGAAGACATGACAGGAATAATCCATGAAACATATTCCTTACAAATGCGACAAATACTAAAGTTTGGCTTCTTATTTTCCTAAAAGATTTTTATACATACACATTAATTATACTTTTGCACCAAATTTTAGAACGAATAAACACAAATAATATATGGATAAAAGTTCTTGGATAGGCATTTTGCTTATTATGGCCGTCCTTTTTGGATGGAGTTACTACACTCGCCCCTCAGAGGAAGACTTACAGCGTTACCGCGAACAGCAGGATTCTATTGCTCGTGTCGAACAGCAAAGACTTGCTGAAATCGAACTTCAGAAGAAACAGGCTTCAGATGATTCGTACCTTTCATCGCCTGAAACCAACGACTCGATTGCCAACGAAATGCTACGCAACCAATACGGCGATTTCGCAAGTTATGCGTCGGGCGAACGCAAATTCTACACTGTAGAAAACAACCTGATGAAGATTAAGTTCACCAACCTTGGCGGACGGATAGCATCTGTGGAACTGAAGAATTACGATACTTACGACTCGCTGCCTGTAGTGCTTTTCGACGGCGACTCCACAATTTTCAGCCTCGGGTTCTTTGCACAGAACCGCCGCATAGAGACTGGCAAACTGTTCTTCACCCCTTCTGAGAACATCAGCACCGCAGAAGTGACTGACGACTCGTTGGTCGTATCCTTCAGCATCAGCCTCGACAACGACCGCACAATGGACTATGTATATACCATCTACCCTGACAGCTACGTTGTTGGGTTCAATGTCAGAATGCACAACATGAACAAACTGGTGCCTGCCAACTCGGGCTACCTGACACTGAACTGGGAATCGTACATAACAGGATTTGAGAAAGGCCGCAAGTGGGAAACAATGAACTCAACCACCGCCTCCCGCTACTTTAACGACGATGTTGAGCAACTGAACGAGACCAGCGACTCTGACGATGAGACCATAAACAGCCGCTTGCAATGGATATCGTTCAAGCAACACTTTTTCAATGCGACTCTGATATCTAAAGACGGCTTTGTAAACGCATCGCTCAAGCAACGCAAGGAAACTATCAACCCGAAATATGTGAAACTGTTCACTTCGGAAATATCGTTGCCGTACGAAGGCAAAGCCGACGAAAACATTGAGATGCAGATGTTCTTCGGTCCGAACCACTTCAAGACACTTAAGGCTCTGGACATCGACCTGCAGAACATCATTCCACTTGGCCGAAGCATCTTCCGCTGGGTAAATGTAGGCATCGTGATACCGACATTCAACTTCCTTGGCCGCTTTATCGACAATTTTGGCGTCATAATATTGATAATGACCATATTGATCAAGTTAGTGCTGTTCCCGTTCACCTACAAGTCGTATATGTCGACTGCAAAGATGGGCGCACTGAAACCTGAAATGGACAAGCTCAACGAAAAGTATCCGAAGCAGGAGGACGCCATGAAGAAGCAGCAAGCCATGATGGACCTTTACAAAAAGGCTGGAGTGAACCCAATGGGCGGATGTCTGCCAATGTTGCTGCAGATGCCTTTGCTCATCGCCATGTTCCGCTTCTTCCCTGCATCAATCGAACTGCGCCACGAGAGTTTCCTTTGGGTTGAAGACCTCTCGACCTACGACTCGGTGCTCAACCTGCCATTCAGCATTCCGTTCTATGGCGACCACGTGAGCCTGTTCTGCCTGCTGATGACAATAGTGAACATCATCTACATAAAAACAAGCGGTTCAACACAAAGTGGAGGCCAGCAAATGCCTGGCATGAAACTGATGATGTATATGATGCCTGTGATGATGCTGTTCTGGTTCAACGACTACGCAGCCGCATTGAGCTACTACTACTTCATATCGCTGCTGATAACAATTGTGCAGACCTACATCATGCGCCGCTCGGTAAATGCCGAGGAACTGCTTGCCAAGGTTAAAGCCGCACAACTGAAAAAGACTCCGACCAAATCGCGTTTCCAACAACGCATGGAAGCCGCAGCCAAACAGCGCGGAATAAAGTTGCCTAAATAATCAGACAATAACATATTTATAACAGAAGAGCCTTCCGCTATGCGAAAGGCTCTTCTGTTTAATAATGACCTTCTGAATTATAAATAAGAATTACAAATCATATTAAATTGATTATTTCTTAATGTCTTTGTCTTCTGTTCCATTCCTGAAGAAATTCTCTTCCTTGACGACAGACATCCATTCCCTTGCAGAATTGATGACCTTCTTATTTGCCTTGGTCGCCTCCCATTCCGAATCAATAATGGACTGAAGCCAATGCAATGTCTTTTCGGTATCATGGATGTGATAGTATGCCAATGCCAACGAATACTGGACTTTAATGTCATTGTCGTACTGGAGACTTGTCAACAACATCTTAATCTGCTTTTTCACACACGATTCGGCCTTGACAGTATCGCCACCAGCCTCATATTTGAGAGAATAGGCTTCATAAAAATCGGCACGAATGGAATACACTTCAGCCATTGAAACAGAATCGGCCTGACATATTGCCAAAGCCTCATCAGTGAATGACAAGGCCTCATCGCGATGGTCTGTACGAATGGCAACCCTACTCAAGGCCTTCAGGATTGAAAGTGAAGGCGTTAAAGATTGCATATTTGCCATATTCAAGTAGTAGAAAGCCTTGTCAGGAATGTTGCAACGGTCGTAGAGTATGCCTATATAGTAAAGTGTCGCAAGATTATAGTCACCATTGTCGTATATTTCAAGAAACAAGTCGAGAGCCCTGTGGTAATCCTTCTTTAGGTACAATGAAGTAGCCAATTGCGCGTTTACCTGCTGATTGGTGGAGTCTAGTTTGTAGTAAGCCTCGGCATAAAGCAATGCCGAATCAACTTTTTCACGCGCAATGTAGAATGCCGCCATTGAAGCAACTACGGCTGCGTCGAGCGGATTGACTGCCACTATCTGCTTGGCACACTCGTTTGCCAATGTGTCTTTCGCCATTTTCCTGAAGCAATTGAACCTCAATCGCAAATCCTGGTAAATGGCCGTATCGGCCAAAAGCGTATCAGTAAGACTGATGCAGTTTTTGTATTGACCACGAACATAGTAGCATTGTGCCAACTTGCGGACAATGGTATCGTTGCAGCTGTCGATTGCGTAAGCCTTTTGATACCACAGCATTGAATTGTACGTGTCATTAATCCGTGAACAAGAATCGCCACGATTGACGTACAACGCCGATTCGGAATTTATTGCAGATGCACTGCCGCAAAATACTGACAACAGTATAATTGTACTGAATGTTAAAATTGCTCTTTTCATAAAATATGGGTAAAATATTAGTAAACAAGGCCCACAGAATGCGAGCCTTGACATAATGCAAAACTTTGATTTATTACAACTTAAAATTGATAGGAACAGTATATGAAACATTTACGGCCTTGCCGCGTTGCATTCCTGGCTTCCACTTCGGCAATAACGAAACGACTCGCAAAGCCTCGTTGTCAAGTGCCACACTGCCAGAAGGACGTGCAATGCTCAAATTCACAACGTTTCCTGTTGAATCAATCACAAAAGAAACAAATGACTTGAATCCTTCCTTATCGCCTTTTGCATCTTCTGGATGTTTTACGTTTTCAGCAATGTATTTTGCCAATTCCGATTCTCCTCCCGGAAATTCCGGCATCTTTTCAACCATAATAAATACATCACCATCAACCGACCTTTCACTCATAGGAGCTGTAGGTGTTAAAGGGTGCTTTCCATACAACTCCTTTTTTTGACCTTCAGAAAGAAGTTGGTCAGAATATTTGTCGGGGTCAGTCCAATACTCGGCCTTGGCCCAATTCTCGTAATCATTGTCAGTGGCTGGCCTTATTGTGCCATTTGGCTCTTTGACACACAAAGACGGAACATCGTTTTCATCATACTTGATGAATAGGATACGATGCGTATTGTCGTTCAACACTTTTTTTAAATCTTCCCTGTCGGATACATAAGTAAACTTTTCGTTGTCTGCGACTTTTGAATCGGACGATTGTGCAATCGCATTCATTGAAAGCGCCATAAAAGGAAGTGCAAACAGCACCTTTGCCATAATAGTTATTGACGAATTATTGCGTGTCATATTGTTGTGGTTATTAGTCATATGCTAATGTAACTATTTTTTAAATAAGGCCCACAATATGTGGGCCTTGCATAATGCAAAACTTTGATTTATTACAACTTAAAAATGATGGGAATAGTATATGAAACATTTACGGCCTTGCCGCGTTGCATTCCTGGCTTCCACTTCGGC
>CALCFP010000503.1 GCA_937900725.1 uncultured Bacteroidota bacterium
ATACTTCACGGCCAAGAAGCTTGTTTATTTCTTCGCACATAGTTTTCAAGTCGCCTTTTTCGTACTCTATGTTCGAGCAATCATCAAAATTAAATGCATATTGGCTATGGTAAAAAAGAGATACGACATACAAGACAAACAGCAACAGTTTGTTAATGAGCCGACTGCCGAATATGGCGTTACGATATCTGTCACTATTCCTACCACTGGCAAATATACTGTTGAGGCACTTTCACGTAAACTTACAGAGTTCGCATTGAAACTAGTTAAACAGAATGAAGATTCAAAATCTTCGATGTCAATGGAAGAACTCGACTCAAAGATTTCACGAGGCGAGGAGTCTATACGCAATGGTAAAGGCATTAGCCAAATGGCAGGAGAGTCGAACGAAGCATTTTTTGAACGTTTATGTACATTGTAATCTTCTCGCCTGAAGCACAAAAAGATCTTATCTTGCTGAAAAAGAAATCACCCAATGCTTTCAGAAAGTTTCAGAAAATATACGAGGAATTGAAAGTTCATCCAAAGTCAGGAACCGGACAATGTGAGCAACTAAAGCACTTCGATGAGGAAACTTGGTCACGCCGTTTGGACAAAGAGCACAGACTTGTGTATAGAGTTCATGAAAATATAGTACAGGTTTTCGTGTTGTCAGCCTTCGGCCATTATAAATAATATGTTTGTTGATATTTATTTGACGATAAAATAGGAAACAACATTCATTGTCGCATATTGTATTGAATATGAGATAGAAATAAAACAATAGTACCATCGAAAGAGTTTGTAAAACGGACAAAATCATATAACAAGAATGATGATTAATCGCATATTTATAGGGGCATTCGCTGTTATCGGCTTATTGGTCAGTTCTTGTTCAGTGAATGACGAAGAGCCATCTTACGAGGAAAATTATAAGAAAGGGCTCGAGTATCTGACTGACAACGCACAACGTGAAGGTGTTATTTGTACGCAATCTGGGCTTCAATACGAAGTGTTGCGCGAAGGTGACGAAGATGGCAAAACGCCTGTTTCAAATAGTTACGTCCGTTGCCATTACAAGGGTTCATTCATTGATGGCAATGTCTTCGACTCAAGTTACGATTCGGGTAATCCTATCGTTTTTTCACTCAGTAGCGTCATCATAGGTTGGACTGAAGGTCTGCAATATATGAAGGAAGGAGCGATGTATCGTTTCTTCATTCCTTATTATTTGGCATATGGTGCATATGGAAACTATGCAATTCCACCTTATTCGACACTCATCTTCGAAGTTGAGTTAATTGAAGTATTGCAAGAGCAATAACCGTCTGACTATCAAAAAACGGCATTATGGAATATATGTCAAAGGAATGTTACGACCAACTTGTGGCCGAGTTGAACCAACTGAGCAAAGTTGAGTTGCCAAAGATTCAAGACGAACTTGCCGAGGCTCGTGCCAAAGGCGACCTAAGCGAGAACTTTGAGTATCACGCCGCAAAGCGCGAGTTGCGTAGAATTATGGGCAGGATACGGTTCAAGACCAATGTGTTGCAATTCGCCCGCATTCTCGACACTTCCAAGTTGAATCGCGATGTGGTTGGGGTGTTGCGCAAGGTGGAGTTCACCAATCTGGCCAACAATGCCAAAATGACTTACACCATTGTCAATCAGCACGAGGCAAATCTGAAAGAAGGGAAAATATCCATTCAGTCGCCTATTGGTGAAGCACTGGCTGGCAAAAAGGTGGGCGATATTGCCGAGGCGCCCCTGCCGACGGGAAGTACACTCAAACTTCGG